>JANOBC010000205.1:0-14277 GCA_031411455.1 Limisphaerales bacterium | reverse complement strand
GGTGGACCAAGACCGTCAAAGGTCTTCCGCTCCAGAAGAAGGACGCGAGCACGTTACTGGATAAAATTGCCCAAGGCACGCACATCTGCGGCGACCCTGGCATCCAATACGACGGCGCGATCCAGAAGTGGCACACCTGCAAAGGCACCGAGCCGATTCACTCCACGAACCCGTGCAGCGAATACGTTTTCGTCAACAACACTGCGTGCAATCTCGCGTCGTTGAACTTGATGAAGTTCAAGCGCGCCGATGACAAGTTCGACACCGAACGCTTCAAAGCCGCGTGCCGCATCTTCATCACCGCGCAGGAAATTCTCGTGGACAATGCGAGTTACCCGACCAAAGAAATCGCGGAAAATTCCCACATCTTCCGCACGCTCGGCCTTGGCTTTGCGAACCTCGGTTCGCTCTGCATGAGCTACGGCTTGCCTTACGATTCCGACGAAGGCCGCGCGCTCGCCGGTGCGATTACGTCCATCATGACCGGACACGCTTACGAGCAGTCCGCTGAAATCGCCGCGAACGTCGGCGCATTCAAGGGCTACCACGATGCGCGTTGCGCGGGCGTGGAAAAAACTGTTTCCAAGGACAACGTCGAGTCCATGCTCGGCGTCATCAAGCTCCACCGCGACGCCGTGGAAACCATTCAGCCCAGCGCAGAATTTAATTATCTCAAGACCGAAGCCCGCAAGACGTGGGACGGCGCGCTCGCCAAAGGCAAGCAACAGGGCTACCGCAACGCGCAGGTCACCGTGCTCGCGCCGACCGGCACGATTGCGTTTTTGATGGACTGCGACACGACCGGCGTCGAACCCGACATCGCGCTCGTGAAATACAAATTGCTCGCCGGCGGCGGGATGTTGAAGATAGTCAATCGCGGTGTGCCAGATGCGTTGCATCGCCTTCATTATTCCGAAAAAGAAGTCACCGCCATCATCGCGCACATTGAAAAATTTGACACGATTGAAGACATCGAAGAAAACGGCGCGACCGTGAAAAGCGGATTGAAAGCCGAGCATCTGCCGATTTTCGATTGCGCCTTCAAACCGTCACGCGGCCAGCGCAGCATCGGTTACATGGCGCATCTGAAAATGATGTCCGCCGCGCAGCCGTTCATCAGCGGCGCGATCTCCAAGACCGTTAACATGCCCGGCAACTGCACCGTCGCCGAAATCCGCGACACCTACGTTCAGGCGTGGAAAATGGGTTTGAAATGCGTGGCGATTTACCGCGACGGCTCCAAGCGCTCCCAACCGCTCAACACGAAGAAGACGAACGAAGGCGGCGATAAAACCGCGGCAGTCGCTTCGCCCGCACTTGATTCCCGCGTCAAAGAACTCGAAGCGGAAATCATCCGCTTGCAGGCTGATTCCGGCAAGCCGCTTCGCCGTCGTCTCACTGACACGCGCCAGGCGCTCACGCACAAGTTCGACATCGCCGGCCACGAAGGTTATCTCACCGTCGGTCTGTTTGAAGACGGCCAGCCCGGCGAATTGTTCATCACGATGGCCAAGGAAGGTTCCACCATCGGCGGTCTCATGGATAGCATCGGCACACTTTCCAGCATGGCGTTCCAATACGGCGTGCCGCTGGAAGCGCTCGTCCGCAAGTTCGCGCACCAGCGCTTCGAGCCGAGCGGTTTCACCAAGAACCCGGAGATCCGCAACGCCACCTCCATCACCGATTACGTTTTCCGCTGGCTCGCGCTGCAATTCATCCCCGGCTACCGCGACGGCCTCAACGCCGCGCGCACGCAGCCCGAACTGGTCATGCCCGGCCTGCTCGAGGAGATGAAAAAAAAAGTGAACCGTCCGGTGCCGGAACTGCCGATCTCGGATGACACCGACATCGTCATGCTCAAAAAATCCGCCAGCCCCAAGCTGCACGATTCCCGCGCCATGTCGCTCACGCAGATGATCACGAACCAGCAGGACGCGCCGACGTGTCCAAACTGCGGCAACGTCGTCGTCCGCAACGGCGCCTGCTACAAGTGCCTCAACTGCGGCGAAAGCCTTGGTTGCTCGTAAATAATTCTAAAATCACATCGCAGGCCGACGAAGAAATTCGTCGGCCTGTTTTATCTTGAAAACCAAATTTTCTTCGTGTTCATCCGCACCGTTCGTGCTTAAATCTGCGCGCCCATGATTGAATGGAACATCCAGTCCCGCGCGCACGTCTGCGAAACGTGCAGCCTGCCCTTTGCCGACAAACAATCTTACAGCACCGTTTTGTTTGAGGAGGCCAAGGAACTCCACCGTTCCGATATCTGCGAACCTTGCGCCCAAAAAACCGGCGATACCCGCAGCCGCCCCGGCTACATTTCCCAGTGGCACGGTATCTACGAAGCCCCGCCGGCCGAACCCGTGGATGCCATCCAAAAGGACACCGCCGAAACCATTCTCCGCAAGCTCACCGAGCAGAACGACCCGCGCTACGCGCCCGCCGCCTACATCCTCGCCGTGATGCTCGAACGCAAACGCATCCTCAAGGTCAAGGAACAGATCCGGCGCGACGGCCAACGAATTTTTATTTACGAGCAACCGAAGACCGGCGACATCTTTACGATTGCCGATCCGAATTTGCATCTCAATCAACTTGAAGAAGTGCAACGCGACGTCGCGCAATTGCTCGAATATGGTTTGAATCCTCCTCCGCCCCTCACCGCGCCGACGGAGAGCGACACCGCGATTATTTTGCCACCCGCCGAACCAGAACCCGCGCCGGTAAATTAATTTCCATGTCCGCCACCGCCGAACTTCAAACGCGTCTCGGCTACCAGTTTCGCGACGAATCCCTGCTCCGTCTCGCCCTCACGCATCCGTCCATTGCCCACGAGCAGAACTCACCCACGCCGCACAACCAGCGACTGGAATTTCTTGGTGACTCCGTGCTCGGCATCGTCCTCTCCCGCGAACTCTACGAAAGATTTCCCGACGCCGACGAAGGCCAGCTAACCAAATCACGCGCCAAGCTCGCCAATGCCACCTCGCTCGCCGCGCATGGTCGCGCGCTGGACCTCGGCGCGCACCTCATCTTAAGCCGTGGCGAAGAAAACACTGGCGGACGCGAACGCAGTTCCGCCCTGGCCGATGCTTTCGAGTCGCTGCTCGGCGCAATTTTTCTCGATGGCGGGCTGGACGCCGCGCGCGAATTTATTTTGCGCGACTTCGCCGCCGACTTTGCCGAATTGAACTTGCCCGCTGGCATTGAAAATCCCAAAGGCGAGTTGCAGGAATTTTTGCAATCCAAGTCTCCGACTGCACCCGTCTATGAATTGATCTCCGCTGAAGGCCCGGATCACGACCGGAACTTCATCTGCGCCGTGCATCACGACGGCGCGGAACTCGCGCGCGGCTCCGGCAAAAGCAAACGCGCCGCCGAAAGCGATGCAGCATTCGCAGCGTTAAAAAAATTACAGGCGGAAACACCATCCGAACCATGAAAAATATTTTTTCCTCCCATCGCAAAGTTTTCTTCGGCGTCGTCCACCTCCAGCCCCTGCCCGGTTCACCGCGCCACCGCGCGCCGATGGCTGACATCATCCGTGCTGCCCTCGCCGATGCCGTCGCCTACGAACGCGGCGGCGCACACGGGCTCATCATTGAAAATTTTGGCGACGTGCCGTTCACCAAAGCCAGTGTCGCCCCGGAAACGCTCGCCGCGATGGCCGCCGCCGGTTGCGCCGTGCGCGCGGCGGTGAAACTGCCCATCGGCTACAACGTCCTCCGCAACGACGCCCGCGCCGCGCTCGCCTTGTGCGCTGCATGCGGCGGTGATTTTCTCCGCGTCAACGTTCACAGTGGCGCAATGCTCACCGATCAAGGAATCATCGAAGGCGACGCCTACCACACGCTCCGCGAACGGGCGCGGCTCGCGCCCACCACGCAGATTTTTGCCGATGTCCATGTGAAGCACGCCGTGCCGCTCGGCGACTGGTCCCTGGAAGATGCCGCGAACGACACGCTGGAACGCAGTCTGGCCGATGCGTTGATTGTCTCCGGTGTCGGCACCGGGAAAGCCGCCGATCTCAACGATGTGCGCCGCGTCCGCACCGCCTGTCCTCACGCAAAAATCCTGCTCGGCAGCGGCGTGAATGTAGCCAACGTGAAAAGTTTTCTGCAGATCGCCGATGGCGTCATCGTCGGCTCCTCCTTGAAACGTGATGGCAAGCTGACGAATCCCGTGGACGTCAAACGCGTGGCGGCGCTGGCGAAGGTTGTGGAAAAAATTTGACGAGGAATTTGCGACGTGCGTTGCCCAGCACGTTCCCTGACCGTCCGGCCAAAAAATCACAGATGCAAAATGTGCTTGGCCACGTTGAAGAAAATCACGATGCCCGTCACATCCACCAGCGTCGCCACGAACGGCGCGGAACACACCGCCGGATCGAGCCGGATCAGCCGCAAAAATATCGGTAGCATCGCGCCGACCAGACTGCCCCACAGCACCACGCACACTAGGCTTACACCAATCGTCAGGGACAGCATCCCATAATTCGCCCCGTAACCATTCGGGCCAGCGAGGTGCAGGTATTGCCAGATGAAAACCCGCGCCATGCCGACGGCGGCGAGAATGCAGCCAAGCAAAAAACCCGTCGCCAGCTCGCGCCGTAAAACTTTCCACCAGTCGCGCAGCAAAACATCCTGCAACGCCATCGCCCGGATGATGAGCGAGGTGGCCTGCGAACCGGAGTTACCGCCGCTCGACAAAATCAGCGGCACGAAAAAAGCCAGCACGACGACCTCCTGGATTTCGCCGCCGTAATTTTGCATGGCGACGGATGTGAACATTTCACCGATGAACAAAACCGCCAGCCACGGCGCGCGTTTCTTCACCATCTCAAAAATCCCGGTCTTGAGATAGGAAGCCTCCAACACGGCGACGCCGCCAAGTTTCTGGATATCTTCGGTCGCTTCGCGTTCCGCGACATCCAGCACGTCATCTACCGTCACCACGCCGACGAGCACGTCATTGGAATCCACAACCGGCAACATGGAGACATCGTATTTCTTGAACGCCGCCACAGCGGTTTCCTGGTCGTCAGCCGCGCGAAGAAAAATCTTTTGGTTTTCCAAAACCTCGAGCACGGAAGTCTGCGGTGGCACGACAACCAGATCACGCAGACGGACAAAGTCCACCAAGTGCCCTTTGCTATCGGTGACGTAAAGCTGGTTCATCGCGTCGCGTTTGTGCTCCTGTCGGCGCAGCTCGGCGAGGACTTCCGCCACCGTCCAGTTTTGCTGGATGGCGACGTAGCGCGGCGTCATGCGGCGGCCGATGGAATTTTTTGGGTAGCCAAGCAACTCCGTCGCAACCTTGCGTTGTTCGGGCGAAAGCAGGTTCAATAATTTTTGCGTTACGGCAGCGGGCAGTTCCTGCAAAAGCGCGGTGCGGTCGTCCGGTGCGATGTCATTGAGAATTTGCGCCACCTGCTCGCTGCCAAGCGCGTGCAGCATTTTTTCCTGGTCGTCGAGCGGGAGATATTCAAAAACCTCGGCGGCGAGGTCGCGCGGCAGCAGACGGAGCAGCACCGCCTCATCGTCCGGCTTGAGATCCAGAAAGATTTCAGCGATGTCCGAGGCATGAAAGCCGCAAAGGATCTCGCGGAGGCCGTTGAAATCCCGCCGCCGGATGAGTTCCGCCAGTTCGGGCATGAGCAGGTTACCAATCACAGCAGGCGCAGACGTTGGAGGCGGTTAAAAGATTTCAGACAAATAAACTTTAGGCCCGCAGGCAGGCAGTTTGATTCAAGTGTTGAACGACTTGCCGCAGCCGCAGCTTTCCTTGGCGTTGGGATTGGTGATCTTAAAACCGCCCCCCGTCAGCGCGTCGCTAAATTCCACCACCGTGCCGCGCAGAAAATCCGCACTGATCGGGTCAACCAAAACCGAAACACCCGCCTCGCTCGAAACCAAATCGCCATCGCGCTGCTCGTCGAAGATCATGCCGTATTGCATCCCGGAACAGCCGCCCTGTTCCACGTAGTATCGCATGTGCTTGCCCGCGTTCTCCGGCAGTGCTAGCAGCGACTTCACCTCGGCCACCGCCGCTGGCGTCAGCGTGACGACTCGATTGGATGAAATATTTTCCGTCATGGGAGTGAAACTAGTTTTAGAAGCAGCGCGTGTCAAACGCCGCGTCAGTTTTTTTCCAGCGACAGCGCGGCGACCTTCTTGTCCACCTGCGCCGTGAGCTGCGGCAGCTTCATTTTAAGCTGCGCGTAAAAATTCGTCTGCGTCTGGTAATTGTTCAGCGCCCCGACCAACGGCGCTGCGAGCAAGCCGGCCTTCTTCGTCCACCATAAATCCTGCGTCTGATTGTCGCCCAGATTGTCGCCATCGAACACCGCGCGATAATTATCCAGCGCCAGGTTCAGCAGATTCGTCCGCTCCGCGCCCGCCGCCTGCGCCGCCATTTTTTCCAGCGCCAGCCCCAGCCCCACCTGCGCGCGGCTGCGCACGAAAACATCCTGCGTCAAATTCGTTCCGGCGGCGCGGGCGTAGGCATTCGTCGCCCCGGCCAGTTCGCCCATTTGCACGGCGCAATCGGCGAGGCTGCCCCACGCGCGCGCGGCGGCATCGTTCGTCGGATTTTTCTGGATGATCTGGCTGAAAAGATTCGTCGCTGATTGCAGGCTGGCGAACGTCGCATTCGTATCCGCCGATTCCATGCTCATCAGCGCGGCACCCGCCGCGAACCGCGCCTTCAGGCCAACTTCGTCCGGGCAATTCGGGTCCGAGATCAAATCGGTGAAATACTTCTTTGCCTCCTTGAAACTGGTGCGCCCATACGCCGCGCGACCCGCCATCAACTGCGCCTCAAAAAATAGGGGCGAACTTTTCCACGCCGGATTTTGATAGACCGCCTCGTAGTTCGTCTCCGCGCCGACAAAATTTCCGGCGCGAAAAAAATGATCCGCAATCCACCACTGCGCCAGCGGGGCGTTCGTATCCGCCGACTGCTGCGCGACAAATTCCGTGAATAATCCCAGCGCCGCCGCCTCGTTGCCCGCGTGGAAATTAGCCAGCGCCAGCGCGTAATCCGCCTGCGGGCGCAGGCTGTTTGTCGGAAAATCGCGCCGCCAGTCGGCGTAACTTGCCAGCGCGGCGGGCCAGTTCTGCTCCAGTTCAAACGCGCGCGCGATGGCCAGCTTCAACTGCGGCTCCAGCGCGCTACCGGAAAAATTTGGCGCCAGTTTTTCAAACAGCACCCGCGCCGCCGCCGGCCGCACCAAACTCTCGCCATACAGCAGCGCGCCGCCCTGCCCCAGTTCCCCGCCGGAAAATTTCGGAAATAGTTTACCGAACACCACGCCCGCCGCCGCCGGGTCGCCCAGTTCCAGTTCCGCGCGCAGGCTTTGATACAGCGCCAGCCCGCCGAGATCTTTTTCCACGGACGGCGTCGCCGCAAAGTCATTCAGCACGGCGGAATAATTTTCCAGCGCAACGCGAAAATCTTTCCGCGCGAACAGCGCATCGCCCATCTTGAATCGCGCCACGGCCAAATCTTCTCGCGCCAGATTTTTCAACGTCGCGTTACGGAAATCTTCCAGGCCCTCGGCCCACTTGTCCGGCAGCGCCACGCTCCAGCCGCGTCCCAGCAGGGCTTTCCCTGCGAGCGGGCTGTCCGGAAATTTTTTCAGCAGCAGATCAAACTGTTCCCACGCCGCCGCCAGATCGTCCGCGTTGGTGCTGGCGGCATAATTTTTCAGGCGCAGTTCGCCGCGTGTCAGCAGCGCCATGTCTGCCGCCGCCGAGTCGGGGAATTGTTTGAGAAAATTTTCCAGCCGACCGTCCGCCGCCATAAAGTTCCCCTGCCCCGCCGCTAATTCAGCAATCTTGAAAACGGCCTGTCGCTGTTTTTCCGCCGCCGTGGCCGCCGCCAGATTTTCCTGCCACACCGCGATGGCCTCGTTGCCACGTCCCAGCCGCTCCAAAATTTCCGCGCGCAACGCCACGCCTTCCGCGCGGTGATCCTCGTTTTTTTCGACCTGCGCGATGGCGGCCAAGTTTGTCCCCGCTGCAAACGCCGCGTCCAGTTCGCGCGCCGCCAGCTTCGTGCGGCACAGCAAATACGCGCGCTGCCAGTCCAGTTCCGGCTTCAACGCCAGCGAATTGACCAGCGCCAGTTGTTCCGCCGCCGCGATAAAATTTTTCTGCTCAAACTCCGCCTGCGCCAGCAGCAGCCGCCCGCGCGCCACGAGTTCGTTCGCCGCGTCCAGAGTGGCTTTTTTGGCGAACACGCCGTTCGCATCGCCCAGCAACGCGGACAGCTTCGGCCAGTCACCGAGTTTTTCATAAGCCGCTGCCGCCGCCACCGCTGCGCGTAAACGCAACGGTGACTCGGGAAAGTTTTTTACCAACGCCGCGAAAGATTCCGCCGCCGCCGCATAATTTTTCGCGGCGAATTGCGATTCCGCAATCCACACCGCGTATTGATCCGCGAGCACGCCAGCCCCGGCTTGCGCGGCGGTGAGCGACTTGATGGCGGCGGGATATTTCTCCTGCTTGAACTGCGCCTGCGCCGACAGCAGCACGGCCATCGGCGCGTTGGTGGATTGGGGATAGTTGCGGGCAAACTGCGCGAAGCCGCTTTCCGCCTTGCCCCAGATTTCCGTCTGAAAATCCGCCGCCGCCGTGGCATACGCCCGCTCCTCGCGCGTCGCGGCGAAAATTGTTCCGCCACTCAAAACGAGCACGCAGAACATCCAAAGCCATCGCCAGCGAAAAATCATGCGCAGAATCTAAACGACGTGAAGGGACGACAAAAGACGGAAATCTAAAAGTTATTTAAACAACGAAGAAACGCTTTTCGATTAATGGCCCAAGTGCTCCGCGATGTTCACGCCGGACACAATCGAATCGCCCAGCGAAACGCCGTCGCGATAGCTGCCAGCGAAAAACAATCCCGGCGACCGCGCCTCAATGTCTGCAAGCAACTGCTTGAACTTGCCGTAGCCGACGTTGTATTGCGGAATCGCGCGCGGCCACGTCTTCGTATGCACAAATACCGGCGCGCCCTTCACGCCGAGCAGCCCGCGCAAATCGTCGCAAACCAGTTTTACCAATTCGTCCGGCGGCAGCGCCGCGAGTTCCGGCTGCCGCTCACCGCCAACGTAACTAGAAAGCAAAACGTGTCCGCCCGGCACGCGGTTGGGGAACAGCGCCGATGAAAAAATTGTGCCGAGAATTTTTCGTCCCTCAATTTTTGGGATCAACATCCCAAAGCCGTTGCACGGATGCGCCACGTCCTCGCGGCGAAACCCCATCACCACGCTGGCGACGGGTGGATGACGAATTTCAGCGAACGCCGTAGTGGCACAGGCATCTTGCCTGTCAGTTTTTACTTGAGACAACACAGGCTTGAAGCCTGTGCCACTAATCTCCAGTTCCGCCAACCGATGCGCTGTGCCACAGTAAATAACTGCGCTGTGCTCCACTTCACCGTTTGCCGTCGTCACGCGCCAGCCAGCGCTCGAATACGTGAACTTTTTGACTGGTGAATTTAATTTCACGGCGTCACCCAATTGCGCCGCCAGCGTGTCCGGCAAAACCTGCAAGCCTTCGTCGAAGGAAAATTTTGGCGCGCGATCCTTCGCCACCTCGCCGGTTTTCTTCCGTTCACGCGCGCCGAGGAACTGGCCTTTGATGAGCGAGCCGTATTTCGTCTCAAGCTGCGCGAGCCGGGGCAGCGCGTGCTGGACGGAAAGTTGGTGCGGGTCGCCCGCGTAGATGCCGGCCACAAGCGCGTCCACCAGACGGTCGAGAAATTCCCGGTTCAAACGGCGCGTAACAAATTCCGCCACGCTTTCCTCCGCACCATCCCGCCGCGCCGCTATGAATGGTTCGCGCAGCAACGCGAGCTTGGCCGACGCGCTTAAAAGTCCCGAAGTAAAAATCCCCAACTGCGACGCTGGCATCGCGACCGGCCGCCCACCGCGCACGACAAAGCGCGCGTCCGCCTGTGAATGCGTGTCGAGCCGCCGTGATTCCAAATCAACGTCGCGGATGAGCTGGAAAATTTTCGGCGACGTTTCGAGAATCGTGTTCGGGCCGGACTCCGCGAGAAAACCGTTCTGGCGAATGGATTGAATCACGCCACCGACGCGCCCGCCCGCTTCATAGACCGTGACCGGCACACCCTTGCGTTTCAGATAAAACGCAGCGGTCAACCCGGTGATACCAGCCCCGATGATGGCGACGGATTTCATTCGCGGTCAGCTTAGTTCCATCCGCTCGAACCGGCCAGTCAGTTCGCGCTGTAACGACGCATCGCCGAACACCGCGCCTGCCGCGTTAAGCAGCAGACCGCGCACCTCGGCGGGCTTGAGATGATATTCGCGCGCGGCCAACTCGAATTCATCGGTCAATGTGATGTTGCTGATGGCGGGGTCGTCCGTGTTGAGCGTCACGCGGATTTTTTCGTCGAGAAATTTTTTGAACGGATGCGCCTGCGCCGACGGCACGGTGCAGGTTTGCAGATTGCTCGTTAGACAAATCTCGAAAACCGTCCCGTGATCGCGCACGGCCTTGAGCAGTTCGGGATCGTGTTGCAGGCTGACGCCGTGGCCGATGCGCGTCGCGCCGTGCGTGAACACCGCCTCGCGGATGTTCTCCGCGCTGCCGCCTTCGCCGGCGTGGATGGTGATTGGAATCTCCAGCTTGCGCGCGAGCGCGAACGCCTCGGCGTGCGGCGCGGCGGAAAAATGATTTTCGTCCCCGGCCAGATCAATTCCCACAACGCCCTGGTCGCGATATTTTTGCGCGAGCTTCACGGTCTCGACATTTTCCTGCACGGAGACGGAGCGGTAGCAGCAGAGAATCGTCCCGCAACGCACGCCGAAATCGCGCTGGCCGCAGCGAAATCCTTCCAGCGCGGCCACGACCGCGTCTTCCATCGTGAACTTGGGACTCGTGCAAAGCGCGGGGGCGAAGCGCGCCTCGAAATAAATCACGTTGTCGCGCGCGCAATCCTCGCACAACTCGTAGGCGATGCGCTCCTGCGTCTTCGCGAACGGCAGGATGGGATAAAACACCTCGAAGCGTTTCAGAAAATCCGTGAGACAGCGGCAGTCGCGGTTCACCTGCACGAACTTCGCGAGTTCCTTCGGGTCGTAGCTCGGCAGCTTGATGCCCAGTTCATCGCCCAGCGCGGCAATCGTCGCGACGCGGATCGCGCCGTCGAGATGCAGGTGCAGGTCAATTTTTGGGAGCGCTTTGAAGTTCACGGTGGGAATCAAAATCTTCGGAGGGAGGAGTTTCGTCCGAAATAATTGTTAAGCAGGTTCATGCCATGTGAGCAAATGAGTTCACCTTGGAACGGCCAATTTGGCGGCTGCTTCACCGGCCCATACTTGACGGGATTTTACCAAAGATAAAGCCGCTTCTGAAGACGGCTTTCCTTTTTAGCGAATCAGGGGGCGGGGATTACCCGGTAATACCTTCCCGGGTTGGAGCGGAAATCCGCGCTGTAATCCGACCAGTTCGCCGAAGGCTGATCCAGCGTGATGTTGGTAGCGGTGATCCAGTTGACGAGGTCACTAGAATACTGGATGGAGTAGGAATTCCCGGCGGAGCCCACGACGGTGATGCCTGCATAGACGCCGAATATAGTATCCGATGGCCGAACCGCGAGCGGAGCGGCGGCATTGGTCACGCTGCCATACGCGCTGCTGACGACGACGGAATAGTTGCCGCCATTGGTGAATTGCAGTGAGGAAATATAATAGGTCGTGCCGTTCGCGCCGACAATTGCAACGCCGTCTTTATACCACTGAAAAGAAAGCGAGCCGGAACCGGTGGCCACGACGCTCAAGGTGCCGGGTTGTCCCCAGAGGCCGCTGATGCCCGCGAACGGAGTCACCAAACTCGGCCGCATCGTCAGTGTGGCGGAACTTTGGGCGGAGCCGTAGGCATTGCTCACGGTCACAGAATAAGTGCCGAGCTTGTTGGTCGCCACAGTGGGGATGAGCAGGCTGCTGGAATTGGAACCGAGAATGGGCGAACCGTTGAAAGACCATTGGAAATTTGTTGGCGTTGGAAAACCACCCGCCAACACGCTGAAGGAAGTGGTGTCGCCGTAAGAAACCAACTGGCTCGCCAGCGGCGTGACGATGAAGGCTGGTTGATAAACGAACAAGGAAGCCGCCGAACTGTTCACCGCGCCGTTGGTGTTGCTGACGGTCACTCGATAATTGCCGGTGTCATTGGTGTAAGTGGGATTGTAATTCAAAGTCGCGTTCGTCTCCGCCGGAATCGGCGCGTTGTTGAAATACCATTGATAGGTGAATGGCGGTGCGTTGGTGGCTTGGACACTCAACGAGACCGGCGAACCGGCGGCGACCGTCTGGCTCTGCGGCTGCACCGTGATGACTGGAATCGGCTGATACACGGTCAGCGTGGCCGAAACACCAACTCCGCCGTAAATATTTTCCACCAACACGGAGTAAGTGCCAGCGTCATTGGTGGCGACGGGATTGATGGTCAAGGTTGCGTTCGTGCCATTCGTCAACTGGGAACCATTCTTGGCCCAATGATAGATGAACGGAGGATTGTTGGTCGCTTGAACCGTGAACGAGACCGATGAACCGACGTTGACAGTCTGGTTTTGCGGATACTGTGTGATGACTGGATAGGGGGTGACATTCCAATAAGGATCAACCAACAAATAAAGTTGGGTGTTCAGCGAGTAAATGGGCAGGCCATTGAATGGACTGGTGCCAAAAACAGTTACTCCCGGATTCAACCCTACATCTCCCGGCATGATGTATCCGACCTGACTAACGCCGAAGAAAATGTTGCCGGAAATTGACCGCAATGCTGACGGTGAATTTAAGTTGGCCTTGGCTGCTGCCCAGGTGTTACCCAGGTTGGCCGACCAACCTACCATGAGAATGTAGTTAGTTTTCCCAGCATCCCAACCCGCCGGCGTGATTGCCGCAGTCGTTGGAGAAATTGGAATCAGTCGCCCAGTTGTGTTAAACGGATTGGTTGCGCTCAATCCGCTGTCAGACCAAGTGTTCAAAGCAGCCAAGGTCGTTGGTGGCGAGATTAATGAACCATTGTATTGCGCGCCATACAGCAACTCATATCGAAAGCTTGGGCCGGGAACGCTGTTGGCGTTGGCCGCACCAATGGTTCCAAAGCCAGTTGATCCGCCTCCAAAAAAAGGAGAATACTGCGTCGAGTTCGTCTGCGCAGTCATTGCAGCAGCAGAGATGGATCCCCAATTAACGCTTCCCTGTCCGCAAGTAACACCGAGACCCGCCAGAAGAATGGCAAAGGCATGAACGAGAGTTTTCATGATAGGGCGACACTAACACAACCCGTTAATCTGGCAAGCGGGCGTTTCGCTGCCCACCTGCCGCCCAATCTTCCTGCGGGTCAAATCGTCTTGGAATGTCTCCGCTCATTCGCCGCGCCGAGCGTGTTGTCGAAACACATCGCGATGTTGCGGATGAAGAGGCGGCCGGAGTTCGTGACTTCAAGGCCGGTGGCGGTTTTTTTCACCAGCCCATCGGCGATGAAGGGCGCGAGCGTGGCGAGTTCCTTTTCAAAATGCTGCTCGAAGTTGATGCCGAGCTTCGCGCTCATCGCGGCGAAGTCGAGCGAGAGATCGCACATCGTCCGCATGATGGTTTCACGGCGGAGCTTATCCTCGTCGGACAAAAAATACGCGCGCTGTAACGGCACTTTTTGCGCGTCCACGGCCGATTGATAGTTCGGCAGTTCTTTCTGGTTTTGCCAGTAGGCATCGGGGATTTGTGAGATGGCGCTCATGCCAAAGGAATAAATGTCCGAGCCGGCGCGCGTGCTGTAGCCCTGAAAATTCCGCTGCAGATTTTTGTTCCGCTGCGCGATGGTCAGCTCATCTTCCGGCTTCGCGAAATGATCCATGCCAATATAAACGTATTGGTTGTCGGCGGTAAGCCGCTCGATGACGAGCTTGAGGACTTCCAGTTTGCTTTCCGGCGTCGGCAGGATTTTTTCTTCGAGAATTTTTTGCGCGGGCTTGATCCATGGAACGTGCGCGTAGCTGAAAACGGCAAGGCGGTCGGGTTTCATTTCCAAAACCGTGTCGAGCGTTTCGTTGAATGTCTCCGGCGTCTGGAACGGCAGGCCGTAAATCAAATCGAGGTTGATCGAGCCGAAGCCGAGTTCGCGCATCCAGTCAATCGCCTGCTGCGTCATCTCGCGCGGCTGGATGCGATGAATCGCCTCCTGCACTTTGGGATTAAAATCCTGCACGCCCATCGAGGCGCGATTGAAACCGATTTCG
>JANOBC010000204.1:0-3891 GCA_031411455.1 Limisphaerales bacterium | reverse complement strand
GCCACCGCCGGATGCGCCTTCGATTTTCGGGATGATTTCTTCTTCCGGCAGGCCGATTTCCTTGGCGATGGCTTTGGCGAGCGGCTCGGCTTCTTCGCGGCGCATGCGGCCGGAATTGATGAGGCAGCGGAGGACGGCTTTTTGTCCGTCCATATTAAGAAATTTCAACGCACTGGCAAAAGCGTTGATGCGGGTCATCTTTTCAATGCCGAGGAGTTGCCGCACGAATTCCGCCGTGACCGGGTCGTGTTCGTTGAACGTGATGGCGCGAAAAATGAGGATGAAACGCATGGTGCGCGCGAGGCCGCCGGTCTTGCCGAAATTGTAAACCACGCCTTGTCGGTGGTCGGGGCTGATGACGAGCGCGAGCAAGGCCTCGGCCTGCTTCAAAAGATTTTCGTCCGGCAAATCGGTATCGCCGCAGGTGACGAGCTGCTCGATCAACGGCGGGAGCCGTTGCGCGAAAATTACATCCGGCGATTCCGTGCTTTGGTTCTCGTAGTAATGCAACACCTCAATGACGAAGGACAATTTTAGGAACGCAATTTTCTGCGCGCGGTTGCCCCGGCTGTCACGAGCGCGTTGGTGCAGGGAAATGAGTTCGCTGCGCTTGGCGGGGAAGATGTTCGGATTTTGCGCGAGCAGGGCGTCGAAGTCCGGCGCGAAACCGAGCATGATTTCCTCGGCCTTCGGGCGCGGATTAAATTTTGGATCCGTGGTGAGGTCCTTGAAAAAAATCAGCGACTCGTCGCCGAATTCCTTGAGGATGCGTTCGCGCGGCACCTGGCCTTTGACGTAGCCACGGCTGGCGCGAATGACGTGCGGGTTGTAAAAATTATCGGGCTTTTCGACAAGTGACTGGAGCATCGCGTGGTCGAGCGGCGTATTGAGCGCGATGAGTTCGGCCACGAGTGGCGGGATGGCTTCGCGCAATTCGCGCTTGGTTTTGTCGAGCACTTTGAGAATGGCGGGCTGCAAAACACCTTCGTCATTGCGACCGTTTATAAGCGCGGCGGAAACTTCGTTGACGTGCTGGCCATGTTCGACGAGCCGCGCGACAAGCACGCTGACGTCGTTTAATTGCATCTTGCTGACGATGGTGGTGAGAAGGTTGACCAGTTCGCCGTGGGATTTTTTACGATATTCCACGCTGCGCTCGAGCAGTTGCTTGAACGCCTTATTCTCTTTTTCCAATCCCAAGTTGGCCGTCTCCAGTTGCGCGATGCGCAAGGTGAGGTCGTTCCATTCGTGTTGCATCTTGGCAACGGATACCACGGCGATGGTGTTGTCTTGCGGCTCGGACATGAGGCCAATGTAACCGGCGGCAAAATTCTTTCCATCCCTTTTTTCACCGAAATAAAAAAACGGCGCGGCAGTGAAGCCGCGCCGTTGTTGTTTTCGGAATGGAAATTATTCCTGCACGTATTTGATGGAGCGTGTTTTCTCGGTGCGGCGGCGCAAGCCTTCGTCCAACACTTTTTTGCGGAGGCGCAGGCTCTTGGGCGTGGCTTCCACGTATTCGTCCACGTCAATGTTTTCGAGTGCGCGTTCGAGCGAGAGTTTCATCGGGGGCGAGAGGGCGATCCCTTTGCCGTCGCCTTGGGAACGCATATTCGTGAGACGTTTTTCTTTGACCGGGTTCACGGGGATGTCGTTCTCGCGGGCATTTTCGCCGACGATCATGCCGGTGTAGACGGCGTCGCCGGGTCCGATCATCAGGCGACCGCGTTCCTGCACCATGTTGAGCGCGTAGCTGGTGGCTTCACCGTCGTCCATGCTCACGAGGGAACCGTTTTTGCGCGCGGCAATTTCGCCGCAGTCCGGACCGTATTCGTGGAAGAGATGGCTCATCACGCCCATGCCCTTGGTGGAGTTGACGAGGTCGGTCTCGAAACCGATCAGGCCGCGCATTGGGACGAGCGCCTCGACGGAGACCTGGTTGCCGACGTGATTCATGTTCGTGATCTGGGCTTTGCGGCCAGAAAGATTTTCCATGATGGTGCCGAGGCAATCGTTCGGGATTTCCACGAACAATTTTTCAATCGGTTCAAGCGACGTGCCGTCGGAAGCTTTTTTCCAAAGCACTTCGGGGCGTGAGACCAAAACCTCGTGGCCTTCCCGGCGCATCTGTTCGACGAGAATGGCGATCTGCATTTCGCCGCGTCCGCTGACGGCGAAAATTTTTGGGTCGTTGGTCTGCGCGATGCGGAGGGCGACGTTCGTGCGAATTTCCTTCACGAGGCGATCCCAGATGTGGCGGGCGGTGACGAGCTTGCCTTCCTTGCCGGCGAGCGGGCCGTCGTTCACGGCGAACTGCATCTGGATCGTCGGCGGATCAATTGGAATATAGGGCAGGGTGGCGCGCAATTCCGAATCGCAAATCGTCTCGCCAATAAAAACTTCCTCGAAGCCCGCGAGGCCGACGATGTCGCCCGCGTGCGCTTCCTGAATTTCGATGCGCTTCATGCCCTCGAAATGGTAGATCATCGTGATCTTGCCCTTGGAAATCTTGCCGTTGCCATGGCGGCAGATGGCGGGGTCACCGACTTTCACTTTGCCTTCGACTATCTTACCGAACGCGATACGTCCGACGTATTCGCTGTAATCCAAGTTGGCGACGAGGAGTTGAAAACCTTCGCCGGCTTTCGCGCGCGGCGGGGGAATGTGTTTCACGATTGCATCAAACAACGGCTCCATCGTGCCGCTGGCGTGTTCAAGTTCGAGCTTCGCGTAACCGGCTTTGGCGGAGCAATAGATGAACGGAAAATCAAGCTGCTCGTCCGTCGCGTTGAGCGACATGAACAATTCAAACACGAGGTCGAGAACTTTTTTCGGATTGGCGTTTTCGCGGTCAATCTTGTTGATGACGACAATCGGTTTCGCACCGGCTTCGAGCGCCTTGCGCAGCACGAAGCGCGTTTGCGCCTGCGGGCCTTCGGAGGAATCCACGACGAGCAGCACGCCATCAATCATGTTCATGATGCGTTCGACTTCGCCGCCGAAATCCGCGTGGCCGGGAGTGTCCACGATATTGATGTGATAATCTTTGTATTTGAACGCGGCGTTTTTGGCGCGGATGGTGATGCCCTTTTCCTTTTCCAAATCCATGGAATCCATCAGGCGTTCCTCGGACGATTCGTGCTGGTTTTCGCGGAAGGTGCCAGATTGTTTCAGGAGGCAATCCACGAGGGTGGTCTTGCCGTGGTCAACGTGCGCGATGATGGCGATGTTTCTAATGTGCTGCATATCGTAAATATCCGGGGAGTTCACACGCTAAAATACCATCGCGCCAGACGGACGCGAACGGGAAAGCGGCGGATTTGCCGGGCTGCGTATAATGAAGATTTGCGGCGAAAGGTCAAGCCGCGCTTCGGGGAAATTTGGGTGTGCTAGAACCGTAGAAAACTTTCAGCGGCAACTGCCTCTCTCACGAACCGCTTTCGGCTTTGACACGGTGCAAGGTGATTTTATCAATCCAAGCCAGCACCAACGCCGACACGACAAACGTCATGTGAATGATGACCTGCCACATAATCATCTGATTGGTTTTAGTTTCCGCCTCAATGAATGTCTTGAGCAAATGAATGGAAGAAATGCCGATGAGGGCCATGGCGAGCTTGACCTTGAGCACACCGGCGTTGACGTGCGACAGCCATTCGGGTTCGTCCGGGTGGCCTTCCAGTTTCAGCCGCGACACAAACGTTTCGTAGCCGCCGACGATGACCATGATCAGCAAGTTGGCGATCATCACCACGTCAATGAGTCCCAGCACGGCCAGCATGATTTCCGCCTCCTTGAGCGTGGCGGTGTTCGCAATCAAGTGCCACAGTTCAATCATGAAGTGGTAGACATAAACCCCCTGCGCGACGATGAGCCCCATGTAAAGCGGCG
>JANOBC010000203.1:0-14005 GCA_031411455.1 Limisphaerales bacterium | reverse complement strand
GGTCCAGAACGGCTCGCCCGTCGCGCAAAAATTCACGCCTTCGGGAATGCAGTTACGCAGCGTCTGCCACGTCGCGCAGATGTCGCCGTTCCAGCAAATCGTGGCGTAGCGATGCTGTCCCGCGTAGCCGGAGCGCGTGAGGTTCACGACGCGCTTGCTGGAATTTGCGCGACGCTGGCCTTCGTAAATGCCTTGCGAGTGCAGCAGCGAATAGGAATTGATCTGCGCGGCATCGAGATATTTTTTGGAAGCCTCGGTATTGAGCAACAGTCGCGCAGGTGGCTCGGGTTTCGTTTCGCCAGACCAATCGGCCTCAAACGGCTCGGTGCAATCGCACCACCACGCGTCCACGCCGTGCGCGAACAAACCGCGCTCGGCTTGCGACCAATAAACTTCGCGCGCTTCGGACGAGAAGGCATCGTAAGTGGACTGGTTGCCGAGCACCAGTCCGCGCTCTTGCAACTCGCGTTGGTTCGGACAATCGCCGGTCATGATGGGCCAGATGGAAACCATCAGCTTCGCGCCCAGCGAATGAAGTTCTGCCGTCAGCGCCTTGGGATCGGGAAAACGCACCGGGTCAAAATTTTTCTGTCCCCAGCCCGCGCCGTTCGGCCACGACTTCCAATCAAGCACGATGAGGTCGAGCGGGATTTTCCGGCGACGATATTCGCGGACGACTTCGACCAGTTCCTTTGCGTTGACGTAACGTTCTTTTGATTGCGCGAAACCAAACGCCCACTTCGGCAGCATCGGCGTTTTGCCGGTAAGTTCGTGCAAGTTTTGCGTGACGGCATCGAACGAGCCGCCCGCGATGAAATAAAAATCCAGTTCGTCCACCACATCCGCCCACCAGCCCGCGCCGTGCGCGCCGTCGCGAAACGTCATCAGTGAACCGCAGTCCAGCAACACGCCGTAACCGCGCGTGGAGATAAAATACGGCACGACAATCTTCATGTTCTGCTGGTAAAGCTCACGCGTCTTGCCGCGCAGATTGCCGTAGCCTTCCTCGTGCGAGCCGAGGCCGAAGATGGCTTCGTCGGGCGCAAACTGAAATTCCAGCTTCGCTTCGAACGCGTCGCGGTCGAAGACGGTTTCAAACTCCGTCGCCGCCGCGCGTGCGCCGTCAATGCTCTGGCTCGCGGCGGTCTGCACGCCAATTTTGAAGACGTTGCGGAAAACTTTTTTGGGCGTGAGCGTTTTGCCGCCATGCGCTGATTCACGCAGCAATGGTTTGCCAGCGGCATCGAAATACGAAATCGCACCAGTCACCTTGCTCACAACTAGCTTGAGCGCAGGCGTGGAGATTTCAAAGACGGTTGCTGTCTCGTTAATTTTATAGCCGGAGAATTTTTCAGTGGCGATGACAATGAGGCCCGGCTTGGTCTGAAATTCTTTTCCTTCCGTCAGCGTGACGCGAGCGATGGCTTCGCTGGCGAAGGCGATGCGCAGCCGTTTTTTTCCTGAAACAAAAACCAGCGCGCCGTCGTTGCTTGCGAGTGCGAACATGGGCGGGGTTCAGCTTTTCGCCGCGCGGCGGGCTTCCAGTTCCGCGTGGATTTGCGGTTCGAGCAGCTCGTATTTTTTGTAGAACAAAACGGGAATGGCGCTCAACGCCAGACAGATTGCCGGCAGCCAGATGAAGCTGAATTCAATACCGCTCAACGCGGCGGGACTCTGCGCAGCGTTGGGAACGTAACCGCTGCTGCCCATGATCCACAAGGGAATCGCACCGCCAAGTCCCGCGCCGGCTTTCAGACAGAAGGCTGCGCCAATCGCCGTCAGCAAACCGGCGGCGCGCACGCCGGTCTTCCATTCACCGTAGTCCACGCTGTCGGAGAGAATTGAAAACGGCATCGCCATCGCCATGCCGCTCGCGAGGAAACCAATCGTCCAGCCGACCATGATGAGATTGATGGAATGATCCTGGCTCACGCCGGCATAGAGAACCAACTGGCCGACGACCATTCCCGCCAGACCCAGCGCCCACGCCGTGCGTTTGCTCGTCCATTTGCAAAACCACGGCAGCAAAAACGCCGTGGCGAGCGAGACGAAATCTAGGCTGTAAGCCAGCCAGATGAGGTCTTGGCGATGCAGGACGTATTCAAAATAATACGGCACGATGGAGACGCGCGCGATGAAGCCGATCCAGAACAGCAGGCTGCTGGAAAAAATAATGAGCCACGGCCAGTTGCCTTTGATCGCGCGGAAGGTGCCGAGAATGGGTTCAGATTTTTGTTCAACGGGAATGGCTTCCTTCAAATTTTTGAAGGCGAGCAGGTAAAAGAAAATTGAACCGGCAGCGTAAATCGGCAGCGTGAGCATGAAGCCTTTTTTGTCATCGCCGCCGCCGAGCCACGCCACCATTCTCAATGCGGTCAGATTCACAATGAGCACGCCGAGCTTGGAGCCGAACATCCGAAAGCACGTCAGCGTCACGCGTTCCTGCGGGCTGGCGGTCAGGCCGGAGAGAATGCTTGTCACGGGCGTGTTGATGCCGGTGTAGAGGATGTTGCAGATGATGTAGGTGACGGCCGCATACCAAACTTTCGCTGTGTGGCCGAGGTCGGGCGTTTGAAACGTCAGCACACCGAACACCGCGAACGGCACGCACAGCCAGAGAAACCACGGACGGCTTTTTCCCAAACGACTGTGCGTCTTGTCAAAAATAATTCCCCACACCGGCGCATCAATCGCATCAATCCACCGCGCGAGAGCGATGATCGTGCCGCAAGTGATGGCGGAAAGGCCGTAGATGTCCGTGAAAAACTTGCTCAAGTAACCGCCGACGATGAACGTGAAAACCAATTGCCCGGCGACATCGCTCGCGGCATAGCTGAACCGAGTTTTGTAGGAGGTTTTGTTCACTGGTGGCCGCTATTTAACCGCAAAGAATACAAAGAGCGCAGAGAATTTTTTAGCTTTGTGTTCTCTGCGCTCTTTGCGGTTAATTTTTCGTGAGAGGATTATTTTTTCTCCGCCGCCGGAAACGGGCCGTAGTTCTCCGGCTTGTCGTTCGCGTGGTCGTAAATATTTTTTCCACCTTGCAGAAACGGCGTCGCCATCGCCCACGCTTTGCCATCGGGACGCTTGATCGGCGCGGCGCTGTATTGCGGAAGGTAAACGCGGCGCATCCGGTTCGTCGTGTTCGGGCCGCTGCGATGAAACACATAGCTGTCGAACGCCACGATGCTGCCGGCAGGGACGATCAGCGCATCCCCCGGGTCGCTGCCGGTGTAGCCGATGAGGTCGTTCGTGCCTTCTTCCTTGTGGTGATCAATGATCTTGTCCTTCGTGCCCGCGCGTGAGTGCGGCAAAATATAAACCGTGCCGTTCTCCTCACTCACGGCATCGAGCGTGCACCAGCAGGTGACGTAAGGCTTGTGTTGCGTCGCCGGGTCATACCACTTCACATAGCCGCTGTCTTGATGCCAGGAAAATTTCATGCCCTGCTCCGCGCCCTTCACGACCCATTGCTCGTGAAACAACTGCGCTTCCGGTCCGACGGTGGCCTCGGCGACCTGCGCCATGAGGTCGCTGAAAATAAATTGGTGCAGCCGATTGCTCAAACGGTAACGGTTGTTGATGAAGTAGCGTTTGCCGCGATGGCTCAAGCCTTCGGACTGTAAACCCTTCGCGTCCATGATGGAATCGTAGTAGCCGAGGTAGTAGGAACATTCCTCGCGCAGCATTTCGAGCAGGGCGGGTGGAATGACGGCGGGCAAAATCATGTAGCCTTCCGTTTTGTAGAGGTCGCGTTGCGCTTGCGTGATGGTGATCATGGAGAGAGGTTCGCAAAAAACGGTGAACGCATCTTCTCATTTTGAATCCGACTTGTTATCATTTTTTGTCGTCATGCGCCAACAACTCAAACTACCGAAGCAATTGGACGGAAACCTGTGGCATTACCGCCACCGGGGACGCAACGCCATGCACCGGCACGTGGAACTGGAGCTGAACCTCATCACGTCCGGCAGCGGGCTTTATCTGCTGGAAAACCGTAAATACGAAATCCGGCGCGGCGATCTGCTGTGGCTCTTCCCTGCGCAGGAACACGTCCTTGTCGAACAGTCGGCGGACTTTGAGATGTGGATCGGCGTCTTCAAACCGAAGGCGGTTGAAAGAATCGCGACGGATGTGAATGGAAAAATTCTCCGCCAGAAAAATCCGGTGGGCGAATTTTGTCGCCGGTTGCCCCAGCCAGAATTGACGCGACTGGAAAAATTATTCGCCGAGATTTCAGCCACGCAGACGCAGCCTGCCTTGTTCAACGCCGGGCTGGGCTACGCGCTGTTGAGCGCGTGGCTGCATTTCGAGCGCGCCACCGATGTGCCGGTGCGCGATGTGCATCCCGCCGTCGAGAAAGCCGCGCGCCTCATCCGGCATGAAAGTAATCTCCTGGGCTTGGACGAACTGGCGCGCCGCGCCGGGTTGAGTTCGCATCGCTTGAGCCGTTTGTTCAAGCAGCAGACTGGAATCGCGCTCGTGGATTTTCGCAACCGGCAGCGCGTGGAAAAATTTCTGGAATTCTACGGCACGGGCCAGCGGCGGACGATGCTCGACGCCGCACTGGAGGCGGGTTTCGGGAGCTACGCGCAATTTCATCGTGTCTTCAAACGCGCGCGCGGCTGCTCGCCGGGAAGCCAGCGGAGAGAAATTTAGAAATTGGATTAACCACGAAACACATTAATAAATACACGAAAAGGAAAACCCTCTTTGAACACGTTGGCTTTAATCGCCTTCATTTCGTGTGGTTCGTGGTTCAACTCGACTTTCATTTCAAGCCGTGACTTTCCGCCAGAGTTTTTCAATCTCGCCGCGCAGAACTTTCGCTTCTTCCCAACTGTTCGGAAACATCGAGAGCGCGTAGCCGCCTTCCACCGGGCCGAGTTCAGGACAGATGAAAATCTCGCGCGATGAGTTTTTATTTCCGTCCAGCCAGCACTTGAGCAACGCCTCGGCGAACGGCAGCCAGTCTTTCACTTCTTGCGTGAGGTTCCCGCGACCGTCAGTGATGGGAACTTGAACATGATGGCCGTTGAACGGACGAAAATGAAATTGCTGCGCGCGCTGGATCAAGTCGGGCCGGACGAGCAACCGCTTCGCAAAATTCTCCGGCACGAGATGTTTGACGACGGCAAAATGTGAGAAGTCAATCGAGAGCGGCAGCAGTTCGCCGGTGGCTTTTTGATACGCATCGCACAGCGCGTAATGTTTCTCCGGCGTCTCCGTGCAAGTGCCGCGATGCGTCTCGATGCCCGGCACGACGCCGATGCGTTTGCCCTCGCGGTTCAGCACGAGCGCGAGTTCGAGCGCCTCGGGCGTGAGCGCATCGTCAGCGGCGAGCTGCACGTTGACGTGAACCGCGCCGCAATCCTTCTGCTCCTGCAGCAGGCGCGGAAAATCCGCCGCGTTGCCCGACGCCATGCCGCCGACAAAAATCAATCCGTGTTTCCGACAGCCAGCGCCCAGCTCCGGGCTGCCGCCCCAGCACACGCCGTCAAAGCCCGCCGCTTTCATCGCCGCAAGCTTTTCATCCAGCGACCACTCGGCGGCTTTCGTCGGATGCCCCATGAAGGTCCAGAGATTGGCGATGTGGCGCAGAATTGGTTTTGGCATGGGGATAAAACATAATCAGGGTGGGGCGGCGCGGACAGCAATTTTAGCTGGAGAGACAAAGATGGTTCAACTTGTGTGTTCACCCGGGCGAGCCATCGCCTGACGCTGCGGTCAGCGCCGGGATTTCCGCAGCGCGAAAATCGCCAACATACTTGGCACGACGGCTGCGTCAAAGTCAGCATGATCCATCCAACCAATAAGCTACAACGGAGCGAATTCGTCCATTCGCTTGATCTGATCTGGCCTACGAACCAGTTGCGCAAGGCGCGCATGGATTTCTGGGGCGCGGTGGCGATGGTTTGCGTCATCGGCTTGCTGGCCAAGTTTGCCCAATCGTTGCTCTCCTGATGGACACCGCTGCCCGGTTTTGGAGCAGTGCCTATTTTCGTTTGATTTCCCAAAAGTCAGCCTCGCCCGCAATGTCGCCTGCCTGTTCGGAGAAAAATCCGGCGCAAGTTTTTTAAAATACTCGCTGGAAGAACCGTGTTGAAAATTTTTCCGGTGGAAGTTTCGTTCACTGCGAAACCAGCATGGGCGTCATGGAAAATTTGAAATCGCCCACGGCCACCTCCAGCGGCTTACCGGTCTTGGTGGTGATTTGCGTGACGGTGAGGTCGCGAACTTTGCCCGCCGGGGTGCGCGTTTCCAGCGTGAGCGTCAGCTCCACGCTGCTGCGGTCAACCACTCGCGGAACCACGAGGCAGTTTTGATTGCGACCAACGCTGACCCGTCTTTCGTAATGATTCGTGAGCGTCAGTTCGCCCAAATCGCGCGCGTTTAATTTAGCGGTGGCGGAATTGTTATCACCGGCATGGGCGGTGACCGGCATGGGTGTGCCTTGGATTTTATGCCACGCCACCGGGCCGAACTTGAAGCCCAGGCCAGTCAGCGAACTGCCGATGACGAGGACGTAACGCAATTTCACCAGCCCTGAAAACATTTTTGAAAAACTCATACCTCCCTTTTAGCAGGATTCAGGCCGGGGTGAAAACCTTGCAAACAAAGAGAAAACTCATATCGGAGTGTCTTGTTTTGGAAAAGACTTCACGCTTTTGGGATGCGTCGCGGCGTAGCATTTTTCAAAATAGACCACTACCGATGACCGCGCGGGACTTACTCGGCGGCTAAAATTTTCTCTACACGCGCCACGTCCTCCGGCAGATCCACGCCGATGCTGTCGTAGTCCACCTTCACCACGGCGATGCCGATGCCGTTCTCCAGCGCGCGCAACTGCTCCAACTTCTCCGCGTTCTCCAACGGCGACACCGGAAATTTCACCAACCGCAGCAACGTCTCGCGGCGGAATCCGTAAATGCCGAGATGCTTCAAAAAGGGAAACGCCGCGAGTTGTTCGCCCGGCGGACGGTTGGCCGCATCGCGCAAATAAGGAATCGTGCGGCGCGAAAAATACAACGCCCGCCCGGCCCCGCTGACGACGACTTTCACGACGTTTGGGTTTTCCAATTCGGAAATGTTTTTGATGGGGGTGGCGGCGGTGGACATTTCATTTTTCGCCAGCGCGTTCGCCACCGCGTCAATCACGTTCGGATCAATCAGCGGCTCGTCGCCTTGGATGTTCACTACTGCGTCGGCATCGCAGCGCTCGCAAACTTCTGCGATGCGGTCGCTGCCGCTGGGATGTTCCGGGCGCGTCATCTCCACGCGGCAGAAATTCTGCACCACTTCCCAGATGCGCGTGTCATCGGTGGCGACGATGATTTCCGAAAGCGATTTCGCGCGCTGACATTGTTCAACGACGTGCTGGATGAGCGGCTTGCCCGCGATGAACGCGAGCGGTTTGCCGGGGAACCGCGTCGAAGCAAAGCGCGCGGGGATGATGCCAACGATTTTCACGCGGCTTATTTAGCCACAGATGAAACACAGATGAAACACCGATTTTTTTCGGCGCATCGGCCGGGGAAATTTTATATGCACCAGCACAAACGTGCGCATTGCCTTTCCAATTTTCTCCCGCTAGTCTGGCCTCGTTAAATTATGAAAAGGATTGAAAAAACTCCCACGGATCCCGAACTGACACGGCGCATCCAAGAACTCATCAAGTTCAAAAACGGCGGCCATAACGAAACCGAAGTGGCCGACATCATCGAAAACGCTTTGAAGCTCCTCACGGACGTCAAAGACAAAGGCGACGTGCGCGTCATCCAGACCGCCGTCCGCGAACTCCGCTACGGCTTCCGCATCTTCTCGCCGTATCACGATAAACGCAAAGTCTCCATCTTCGGCTCCGCGCGCACAAAGGCCGAGAGCGTGGAATACCAGCAGGCTGTCGAGTTCGGCGCGAAAATTGTGAAGGCGGGTTACATGGTCATCACCGGCGCCGGCCCCGGCATCATGCAGGCCGGACACGAAGGCGCGACGCCTGAGCACAGCTTCGGGGTGAACATTCGCCTGCCGTGGGAACAGTCTGCCAACCCCGTCATCGCGGAAGACAAGAAGCTCATCACTTTCAAATATTTCTTCACTCGCAAACTCATCTTCGTCCGCCACTCGGATGCCATCGTGTTGTTCCCAGGCGGATTTGGCACGATGGATGAAGGCTACGAAGCCATCACCCTCATGCAGACCGGCAAGGCGCAGCTCATGCCCCTCGTGCTCGTGGACAAACCCGGTGGCACTTACTGGAAAACGTGGGACAAACACATCCGCGAACATCTCCTGCGCGACAAGCTCATCTCGCCGGACGACCTCAACCTCTACAAGATCACCGACAGCACCGATGAAGCTGTCAAGATCGTCGCGCGGTTCTACCGGAATTTCCATTCCACGCGCTTCGTGAAAGACCTGTTCATCATCCGCCTGAAGAACCAGCCAAGCGAATCCGCCATCGAAGCGTTGAACGAAGATTTCGCCGACATCGTCATTGACGGCAAAATCAAAGCCATCGCGCCCACGCCGGAAGAAGTCGAGGACAACGACCGCCTCGAACTCGCGCGCATCGCCTTCAACTTCAACCGCCGCGACTACGGCCGCTTGCGGCAGTTGATTGACGTGTTGAACGGATTGTGAAGTCGCCGGGGCGGAATTGAACAACGAAGGAACAAAGTAACCAAGAGCAGTGGAAGCACTCTCAACTTTGTTCCTTCGTTACTTTGTTGTTCAAATTTTTCCCGCGTTCAAAAGCGGCGGCGAAGTCGCGGAGCGACGACCGAGAATAGCCCGGCATTTCAATGCCGGGTGGAATGAAATCAACGTCGAGTCCCGCCGGGACGACCGAAATGGAAGACCGTTTCAGCCGTCCCTGCGGGACTTGTTCGTTTTGCGGCTAGGGCAGATTCAACAAAACCGTAGCCACAATGGTTGACGCGTGGGCTTCCCCCTCATCCTAACCTTCTCCCCCGGGGAGAAAGAGTCAACTTGGCAACTCTTCGGATTTGCGAATTATTTTCCGGCCAATCCCGCCGCAAGTATTTTCAAAAGTGCGCCGAACGTTTCTCCCTCTCCCTGAGGGTGAGTGCCGGGGTGAGGGTGGTCGTCACACTAATTATTTTCTGAAATCGAAAAATATTTTGCCTTCCCCCTTCACCCAGCCCCGTTCGAGGCGGAATCTTTGTAGCATCCGGCCCAAAATAATTTCACGCCCTGCCGCCCCTGACGGGGATTTTTCATTTTGTGGCTGGCGGTTTTACAAATATGCCGCACCTACGGCGCTGGTCGCGGAGCGCCACCGGAAATTAGCCAGACACGCAGTGTCTAATCGCAAACCAATTCATGCGTCCTGAAGGGACGCCGGATTTCCACCGTCCCGCCGGGACGGTTTCATTTTGAAACGCCAAACCCGGCACGGTGTGCCGGGCTGATTTCCATCGTCGCTCCGCGACAAACTTCATTTTTCCATCCGCGCCGAAATCGTTTCCCGTCCCACTACTGGAACAAACGTTCAGTAACCTTTTTATCGTTTCGACATCTACGCTGGTGTCTGTTAATTCATTTCTACGCACATGAAAAATTTATCCATTCGTTCCGCTACGTTTGTCGCCGGAATTTTATTGGCCGCCACTCTTCACTCGCCGGCGCAATCCGCCGCCCTCGCGCCGAAGCCCATCCTCGAAGTCATGCAGCGCGTCGCTGACTGGCAACTGGCCAATCCCTCCAAGCACAAGCCGACCGATTGGACGTGCGGCGCGGGCGATGCGGGCATGATGGCGCTGGTGGGAATTTCCGGCGACGCGAAATACCGCGACGCCATGCTCGCGATGGGCGCGACGAACGAATGGAAACTGGGCGCGCGAAAATTTCATGCGGACGACCACGCCGTCGGCCAGACGTATGCGGAACTTTATTTTCTCTATCGCGAGCCGAAAATGATTGCGCCGTTGCGGGAACGGTTTGATTCGATTCTGGCGGAACCGTCCAAAGTGGAGAGCCTCGATTTCGCGCAACTGCCGAAAGGAATCGCCGGCGAAAACTGGTCGTGGTGCGATTCGCTCTTCATGGCGCCGCCCGCGTGGGTGCGGCTAACGGCGGCGACGGGCGATGAGAAGTATTTGAATTTTGCGATGAAAGAATGGTGGCGCACGACGGATTATCTTTACGACAAGGATGAGCATCTGTTTTTCCGCGACAGCACCTATTTCAAAAAGACCGAGGCGAATGGAAAGAAGGTTTTCTGGTCGCGCGGCAATGGCTGGGTGATGGGCGGCCTCGTTCGCACACTGCAATACCTGCCGATGAATCATCCCGACCGTCCGCGCTTCGAGCAATTGTTCAAGGACATGGCGGCGAAAATTGTGACGTGCCAGCAGGCCGATGGACTCTGGCGTGCGAGTCTGCTTGATCCGGACAGCTATCCGCTCAAGGAAACCAGCGGCTCCGGCTTCTACACCTACGCGCTGGCGTGGGGCTTGAATCAGGGCCTGCTCGACAAGGCGCAATTTGAACCCGCTGTGCGCAAGGCGTGGGCGGCGCTGGTCAGTTGCGTGGAGGCCGACGGCAAGCTGACGCACGTCCAGCCCATCGGCGCCGATCCGAAGCATTTCAAGGAAGACGCCACGGAAGTTTACGGCGTCGGCGCGTTCCTGCTCGCGGGGAGTGAGGTTTATCGGATGGCGGTGTTGGAAAAGTATAAGCCTAAAATTATTAAAGTATTCAACCCGGCAAAATTCATGCGAGAAAGTGAAACCGTTGAAATCAATCTTGATGGGATTAAATTTTCTCCGCTCCACAATTTTAGCGAGAGGTTGGATGATGCAATTAACAAGGCAGGCAAAAATGACGGGCAATTATTCTCCAAGAACCTGAACGATGTAATTCATTCGGCACAAGAAATTCCAACCAATCTCGCGGTAATGGACGGACTTGCCGTGCGCGTTTTAGATTCACAAAGTTATTTTAGCGGAACAAACACAGCCCCCGACAAACTGCTTTTCCAAGTTGACCTCGCGCCGGGCGAGTCGCGGACATTTTATATTTTTGATGCAAAAGCTTTAGCCGCCGTGCCGCCGCCCATCGTGAAGACGATGGCGCGTTATGTGCCGGAACGCTTCGACGATTTTGCGTGGGAGAGCGACCGCATCGCGCATCGCATCTACGGCCAGGCGCTCATCAAGGCCGAAGGAACCATCAGCAGTGGCGCGGACGTGTGGATCAAAAAAGATCGCGGCCTCATCGTGGACGAGATGTATCGCACGAAACATTACCACGAGGACAACGGTTCCTTCATGGACGATTATCGCGTCGGCAAATCGCGCGGCTGCGGCGGTCTCGGCATCTGGGACGGCAAAAAACTTTTTGTATCAAGCAACTGGCAGAAGTGGAAGCTCATCACCACTGGCCCGATTCGTTCCGAGTTTGAATTGACCTACGACGCGTGGGACGCGGGCAATGGCCGCATGGTTTCCGAGGTGAAACGTTTCAGCATTGATGCCGGCTCGTGGATGACGAAGGTGAGCAGCACGATTTCCAGCGAGGATAAATCGCCGCTGACCATCGGCGTCGGGTTCGCCGAACGCGCTTGTCCCACGAATCGCACGGAAGCCATCGCGCGCGACCAGAGCGAAGGCTGGATGAGTTACTGGCAGCCGGAAGATGAACCAAAAGGCACGATGGCGGTCGCGGTGGTTTTGCCGAAGGGCGTGGTGAAGGCATTCGCCAACGACAATGCCGAAATGCCCGACAGTGTGAAACACGCGAACGTTCCGCAGCCCACGCACGAAGGTTATCCCGCCATCCGCAATCAACTGGCCATCACGCAGATGGAAGTGGATAAACCGTTCACTTACTACTTCGGCGCGTGCTGGGATCGCAGCGGCGATTTCACGAACCACGTTCAGTGGGAAAATTATGTGAAGCGTTTTGCCGCCCGCCGCGACCAGCCGCTGCAAGTGACGGTGGGGAACTAAAACTAAACCGCTAATCTGCGCTCATCATCGCTAATTTTTATCAGCGAAGATTAGCGTGGATTAGCGGTTAAAAATTATTTCGTTTGCGCTGCGGAAATGACCTTCATCGCCTCCGCCGTGAGCGCGGTGATTTGTTGCCAATTCTTTTCCGCGATGAGTTTCTTCTCGGCCATCCACGAACCGCCGACGGCGGCGACTTGCGGCAGCGCGAGATAGTTCGGCAACGTCGCCGCTGTGATGCCGCCGGTGGGAATAAATTTCACGCCCGTGTGACCGAAGGGACCGACGAGTGCCTTGAGCGCGTTCACGCCGCCGAAAGTTTCAGCCGGGAAAAATTTCAAATGCTTCCAGCCGAGTTCCAGTGCGGCCATGATTTCGCTTGGCGTGATGACGCCGGGGAACAGCGGCAGTTTGGCGTCGTGCGCGGCTTTGGAGACGGCTTCGCTCAAGCCGGGCGAGACGCCGAATTGCGCGCCCGCATCCACGGCGGCCTTGACGTTGTCGGGCGTGAGGAGCGTTCCCGCACCGACGACGGCGTGGGGCAGCGCCTTGCGGATGCGCGCGATGGATTCCGCGGCGCCCGCCGTGCGGAAGGTGACTTCGATGCAGTTCAATCCGCCCGCGATGAGCGCCTCGGTGAGCGGCACGGCATCGTCGGTCTTGTCAATGACGGCCACGCAGACGAGACGTTGTTTGAGAAACGATTCGGGATTCATAATTTATCTGCGAAGGATACGGGAAAAAAATTCGGGAGAAATGAAAATTCTTTTGGCACACGATTAGCGCCAATTCGCGAACTGAAATTTTATTGCGGAAAATACGCCCACTTGCCCATGCGTTCATATAGTGGCCCGGGATAATTTTGCAGCGGGTAATAGTAAAATTGGTCAAAGCCCATGCCATAGCCGACGGGCATTTGGATGATCCAAGGATTGTTGTCGCGGTTCGTGCAATAGCTATAGTTGGTGTAGCTGCCCATACCGGTTTCGGGAAGTTTGGGGAGATAATTCGTGATGAGTGATTCCAGTGTTGCCGGATAAGCGCCGTGGTCGCGGTGATACGACTCGATGGCGTTGACGAGCGGCTGCATCCGCTCACCGAGTTGGAGAAACGCTTCCCGGCGCGGGTCGCCGAAAATCGCTTGCCTGAAGTGATGTCCGCCGAGATAACCGGTGGCGCAGGCAAGCATGACCAGCGCTGCCGTCCTGGTTCGTTTTCGGAAACAGCCCACCAGCCCGATAATGAAGGCAAGCGCGCTGGCCAAGCCCAAGAGCACGTCGGCAATAATCCCAAATAAATTGCCAAAGACTGGGTCATCGCCGCCAGTGGTGGAATAGCGCGCGCGCGTGGCAGTAATGTCGAACAGACCAAATAGCAGTGAAGCTAGAAAGAAAAATGTGAACAGGCAAGGCAGCCAGAGGAATAGGTTCTTTTTCATAGCATCGTTACGGTCGCTTGATGTTCGGACTTTATTCTTGGTGAAAAACTTTGTCCACGGAATTTGTTTTTGAAAATCCTGCCAATCATCGTAATCTCCCGCACGCTTATGAAAATATCCGTTGAACACATCGCCATCGTTGCCAAAGACCCCGCTGCGCTGAAGGCGTGGTATGAACGCGTGCTGGGCGCGCAACCGGTTTTTGATAATGGTCAGACGCCGCTGACGGGACTCATCTCGCTGGGCAACGTCTGGTTTGAGATTTACGCGGCGGACAAGTCGCTGCCGGACACGGCGAACAACAAGCTGGCGGGCTTTCGTCACCTGGCATTGCGTGTGGACTCGCTCGACGCGGCGAAAGCGGAGTTGGAAAAGCGCGGCGTGAAATTTAACGAGGCCGAACGCGCAGCAGCGGGTGGCGGGCGGATTATTTTCTTCGAGGACTTGGAGGGAAACCTTCTGCACTTCGTGGAGCGTCCGAAAGATTCGCCGCTGCCGGTGCTGGGAAAATAACCCGGCAGGTTTTGGCTGCCGTCATTTTTCAAACTTGAAGTTGGGTGACTGGCAGAGAAAGTTTTTTGGATTCTGGAAA
>JANOBC010000202.1:0-9264 GCA_031411455.1 Limisphaerales bacterium | reverse complement strand
CCCTGCTCGTCGCAGATGGGAAACATCAGGCGACCACGGAAGCGGTCGTAGTAACGAATTGCGGAGTGCGGAGTGCGGAGTGCGGAATCGGGATTCGTCTCGTCGCCGCCGGAAGTTTGCGGTGCGTCTTTGGTTTTGCCGACGATCATTCCGGCGGTGGCAACGGTTTCCAGTTCAAACTTTTTGCTCTTCGCCCAGTTCACCGTGTCGTCCCACAACTCCGGCGCGGCGCCGATGCGAAATAATTTTATTGCCTCCGCCGTGACGCCACGGCTCGCGAGATATTCACGCGCTTTTTGTCCGGCAGCTTCGTTCGCCAGACAATTCTGCCAGCGCGTCGCGAGCTGGTCATGGATTTCCAGCAACTGATCCTTGAGATGCCGCGACTCCTGCGCGCCCGGCGTGTTCTCAAATTCCAGCGGAATTTTCGCGCGCTCGGCCAGCCGCCGCACGGCGTCCATGAAGCCGATGTTCTCGTAGTCTTTGACGAACGTGAACACATCGCCGCCTTTGCCACAGCCGAAGCAATGGAAGATCTGCTTGTGCGGATTGACGTTGAAGCTGGGCGATTTTTCCTTGTGAAACGGGCAGAGTGCGGTGAAGTTCGCGCCATTTTTTTTCAACGGCACACATGAGCCGATGACGTCCACGATGTCGCTGGCGGCGCGAATGTGTTCGCGCGTGGCGGGAGAGAGAAAGCCGGCCATGTCCCGCGATTAGTGCGTGCCGCCGGTTTTCTTGGCCGGAGCCGCACTGGGAATGAGGATGGGTTCAAACATTTCCTTGATGGCCTTGCCAGTGAGGGATTTTTTGAACACGCCGTCCTGAACGTCATAGACGCTGGGGAAAAAGTCGCCGCTGAAATTTTTCATGCCGCCGCCGAACCAGCGGTTTTTGAATTCCTTGTCCCTCACGATATCCGCCGAGGAATAAAACGGTGCGTTCAGCAGCGCGAGGAAAAAAATCATGATGCAGAGATAACGGATGATCCCCGACATGATGCCGAAATAATATTCGTTGCTGCCGAAGGCGTTGCTGCCGGCGATTTTTTCTTTGAACATTTTTTTAAGACAGGAATGGATGATGAAGACCACGAAGCCGATGCCGAGATAGCAGACCACTTTTGACATCGTTAACTGGTTGTAGCCCGAGCCAAAAACTTTGGCGACGTAGCCCGTCTTGCTCAACATTTCACCCAGTGGCTGACAGCCGAAGCCGCCACCAATGATGGCGATCAGCCACATAGCGGTGGGCAGCGCCTCGCGGCTCATACCGTGCTTGCGTCCGCGCCAAAAGCCGAAAGCGACAATGCAAATCAGCGCGAAATCAAACCAGCCAAAAGTCAGGTTCTGCCACCACGGGGTTGTGGAACTGGTTTTATCAACGGCGGACCAAGTCATGGGTCAACAATAGTTTTTCGACGGGCAAAGGCGAGCGAAATTTTGGTGGCGCATTTTGCCCGCTGGGTAGAGCCAACTTGCTGGTCGGCCAGACGGTCCACCCAAGACCGCAGCCGCGCGGCTCCGCCAGCTTGTCCCACTACGGATTCGCCGAAAGCCAGTAGCGGATGTCCGCCGCCTGCGCGTTGTTCGGCTCCAGCGCCAGCACCCGCTGATAATGCGGCCGCGCCTGCGCCGCGTCCCGCAACGACTGCGCGCAGATGTTAGCTAGCGCCAGATGCGCCCGAACTTCTTTGTCGTTCGCCGCGAGAATGATTTTCAACTGCTCCGCCGCGTCCGGCACATAGCCCGCCGCCTTGAGCGCGAGCGCAAAATTGTAGCGCGCATCGGCCGAGTCCGGCGTCACGGCCAGCGCCATCTCGTAGCGCGGCAGCGCGAGCGCGTAGTTGCGGAGCCGGTGCGCGAGCACGCCGGTGTTGTATTGCGCCTCGAACCACGCGGGGTCGAGCGACGCGGACTGCTGATACCATTGCAACGCGTCCGGCCACTTTTCATCCTGCTCCAGCAGGCGCGCCTTGGTGAACGCGCCGTTCGCCGCTGTGCGGTCGCCGGGCGCGGGTTTGCGCGGATTGAAATATGAGTAGCGCGCAAACACTGGCGCGGGTTCGACGATGGGCAACGGTTTCGCGGGCTGCACAATCACCGGCTTGGCGGCGGACGGCGCAGCGGCGGCGGGCAATGGTGTCAGGGCATTGCCACGATACTTCGTCTCCGCTGCGGTCTGGGTGCGCGGTGAATTGTTGAAAACTTTTCCCCAAAAACTTTTCTTCGGCGCTTCTTCCGGCATCGGGGCTTCGAGCGGCGGTTCGGCGGCGGCCACTTTCACCGGCGGCGCGCTGGTGACGATGGTTGGCGGCGGGGGCGTGGTGACGAGCGGTGACTCCGGTTTCACCTGCACGACTTGGGCGGGCAACGGTTTGATGGCGGGCAAGGTGGCGGCATTATTTTTTTGCGGCGCAGGTTTGGTGGCGACCGCCACGCGCTGCGTGGTGCCGATAATGATTTTCGGCGCGGGCTTCACTTCGGGCGGATTCGCCCACGGCGGCGTTTTGTCCGGCGGCGGCGGCGTGACGGCGGCGACTTTCATTTCTGCCGGTTCCAACGCAGCGATGATTGAATTCACTTCCGCGAGGTTCGCGGCACGCGGGGCGAGCGCGGCGTATTTTTTATAATTCTCCAGCGCCGTCTTGTTGTCGTGCAAATACTGCTGGCTCACCGTGGCGAGATTCAAAACTGCCGGGGCGTAGTCCGCGCGGGTGGCGCTGGCGGCGGCGAAAAATTTCACTGCGTCACGCGGCAAGCCCCGCTGAATGCGCGAGAGGCCAAGGCCGTTGTAAGCTTCTGCCTCGTTTGACTTGAGGGACAGCACGGTGCTGAAACTCCGCTCTGCCGATGAAACTTCACCCAGCTTTAACTGTGCGTTGCCGAGCTTGAGCCAGCCCGCCGAGTCATTCTGGCGGCGCAAGGTGTAGGCGGAGAATTCCGACTTCGCGATGTCCGGCTTCCCCTGCTCCAGCGCGAGGCTGCCGAGATTGAAATGCGTTTCCACCAAGTCACGATCCCATTTGAGCGCGGACTGATAGGCCGACATTGCCTCGTCGGGATGCCCGGCGAGTTGCAGCGCCACGCCGTAGTAATTCCACGCCGCCGCATTCGTCTCCAGCAACGTCGTGGCCGTCTTCAGTTGCACCACCGCGCTGGCGTAATCGCCGTGGTCGAGGGCTTTTTTACCTTTGAGCAACGCGCGCGGCCCCGGCGGGGTGCAACCGGCGACGACGAGCGTGAGCGCAACAAATATAATTGCGCCTGGAAATGAAATCTTTTTGGCGAGCATCCGCCGTGGTGTTATCATTGGCGGCTCAAAGTGTCAAGAAACGCGCAAATCCATTTCAGCTTGTTCCTCCTGCTCGGCTGGCTCCTGCCCGCCAGCGCCGAGGATTTGCTCGCCCCGCACACCACGAGCAGCGCCGCCCGCATCGTCATCGCGCAGGGCGAAAACCTCCTCGACAAATTCCTGCCCAACGACACGCGCGTGGCGGAAACCTTCAGCCGCGGCCTCGCGCAATTCACTCGCACCACTAACTCTGCCGATGCCTGGCGCAGTCTCGTCACCACCAACGACACCGTCGGCATCAAGGTTTTTTCCGAACCCGGCCCGCTCACCGGCACGCGGCCAGCCGTAGTCCGCGCCGTCGTTCAGAGCCTGCGCGCAGCGGGAATTCCAGCGGAGAAAATTATTTTGTGGGACAAGCACACGGCTGACTTGCGGCGCGCCGGTTTTTTTGAACTCGGAAGCGAACTCGGCATCAGCGTGCTGGGCGCGGTGGAAAGCGGCTACGATACGAATGTTTTTTACCTGCCCGATTCCCCCGTCATCGGCGCGCTCGTGTGGGGCGATGTGGAATTCGGCAAAACGAATTACGGTGCCGGGAAAAAATCTTTCGTCTCCAAACTCGTCAGCCAGCGGCTCACGAAAATTATTTCCATCGCCCCGCTCATCAACGAAAACGACGCCAGCCTCTGCGGCCATTTCTTCAGCCTCGCGCTCGGCAGCGTGGATAATACGCGCCGCTTCGAGGGCAACGGCGAACGCCTCGCCACCGCCTTGCCGGAGATTTACGCGCTGCCCGCCATCGGCGACCGCGTGGTGCTGCACGTCACCGACGCGCTCATCGGCCAGCATCAGGGCGGGCCGGCGACCTACCTGCAATTCTCCACCGTGCTGCAACAACTTTGGTTTAGCCACGATCCTGTGGCGCTCGACACGCTCGCCTTGCAGGAACTCATCCGCGAACGCCGCCGTCACGACGCGCCGCTGTTGCCGAATAATTTTCAAATCTACACGAACGCCACGCTCCTCCAGCTTGGTATCAGCGACCCGGCGAAGATTCAGATGGAACTCATCCGGTAGGGAGATGTCGCGCGAAGGACGCGAAGGTTACGAAGTAGAAAATAAAAACCACTGTCCTCCTTCGCCAACTCATTCCCTCGTGCCGGAGGCACAACTGGAAATTAGCCAGACACGCAGTGTCTGGTGGCAGCCATCAAAGTTTTTTTGTCCCAGCGGGACGGCGGAAGGCTTGGCCGCGTCATCAGGATTCAAGTTTCCACCGTCCTTTCAGGACGAATTCTCCGCTTCGTCCCCACCAGACACTTCGTGTCTGGCTAATTTCCGTCATCGCTCCGCGACGCAAAAATAATTTCGACAGAGTAGGTTCATCGTCACAATAAAAAAGATGTTGGACAGCCATTTACACCCAGAATAGAGTCACGGCGTGAAACGAGATAGGCTGCACGGAACGCAGCACATTTACTGTTAGGCGGCATCACGCGCCATCTCTCATGAACACTACCATCTACGTTTATCTGCTCGACGAAGGCGTGGAGGTTTGGCGTCCTGTTTCCGCAGAGCGAGTTGGTGACGATGTTTATCGCATTACTGATGCGCAATCGAATGACGACACCGAGACATGGGAGTTCAAGACGGGCGAGACTGTTCGTTGCAAGGAGCGAGATTTGTCTGGCGGACGACACTTGGTTGCCTATGAGAGAGTCACAAACCATGCCGCCTAATACCTAGATAGGCTGCGCTTTAATTTCTCCTTCACGCCCACTGCTTTAGTGGGCTTTTTAATTTCACCAGCAGTTGCGCGTCGGCGGCGGGAAATTCGTGCGTGTTCAGTCCGGCTTGATTAATCCACTTCACCGCCGCGCAGTCCAGCGGCTGCGGTTCGCCGGAAAGCAACTGGCAGCGGAAGAATTTCAGGTGGACGGATTTCTCCGGGTAGTCGTGGCGAATTTCCTCAAACAGTTCGCCGACGGAAATCTCCACGCCAAGTTCCTCGCGGATCTCACGCACAAGGCATTGCTCAAACGTCTCGCCCACTTCGCGTTTGCCACCGGGAAATTCCCAAAACCCACCAAGATGCGACTTCGCGTGGCGCTGCGTGATGAGAAGTTGGCCGTCGCGGAAGATGAGCGCGGCGGAAACTTCGACGCAGTTTTGACTTTTTAATTTTAAGTTTTTAATTGAAGCGGAAGATGGATGACTCATCTCAACTAAAAATTAAGAATTCAAAACTAAAAACTTACCGCCCAACGCTCTTGTAAGTCCAACCGAGTTTCTCCATTTCAGCGGGGTCGAAGAGATTGCGTCCATCGAAGAACAGCGGCGCGCTCATCGCCGCTTTTGCGCGAGCGAGGTCGAGCTGCTTGAACTCTTCCCACTCGGTCGCGATGACGAGGGCGTCGCAGCCTTCGGCCACGGCGTTCATGTCGTCCAGATAGGTCACGCCAGCGGGCAGCAGGGATTTCGCCTTGCTCATGGCTTTCGGGTCGTGAACGCGCAGGGTCGCGCCGTCTTTGATAAGGCGCTGGCATAATTCAATCGCGGGCGAGCTGCGCACGTCGTCGGTGTTCTGCTTGAACGCGAGACCAAGCACGCCGATTTTTTTGTCCTTCAAAACCCAGAGCGTGTCCGTGATTTTTTTGACGAAGCGATCCATCTGGTCGGCGTTGATGCGCTGGACTTCCTTGAGCAGTTCAAATTTGTAGCCGATCTGTTCGGAGATTTTGATGAACGCGCTCAAGTCTTTCGGGAAACAACTGCCGCCGAAACCGAGGCCAGCATTGAGGAAGCGACGTCCGATGCGGTCGTCGAGGCCAATGCCGTGGGCGACTTCCTGCACGTTCGCGCCGGCGGCTTCGCAGATGTTGGCGACGGCGTTGATGTAGGAAATCTTCAGCGCGAGAAAGGAATTCGCCGCGTGCTTGATGAGTTCGGCGGAGTTGATGTCGGTGACGATGATGGGCGCCTTGAACGGCGTATAAATTTCCTTCATGGCAGCAACGGGACGCTGCGTGCGAACGCCGATGACGACGCGGTCAGGATTCATCAAATCGCCGACGGCAAAACCTTCGCGCAGAAATTCGGGATTGCTGACGACATCCACTTCCGCGCCCGCCGCGCAGTAGCGTTTGATGGTCTCGGCAACTTTCTCGCCGGTCTTGACGGGAACGGTGCTCTTGTCCACGACAATCTTGTAGCCCGTGACTGACGCGGCGATGTCGCGCGCGACGCGTTCGATGTAACTCAAGTCAACCGAACCATCCGGCTGCGGCGGCGTAGGGACGGCGATAAAAATGACGTCGGACTTTTGAACGCCTTCGGCGGTGCTGTTGGTGAATTTGAGGCGTCCGGCGGCGACGTTCTTTTTGACGAGTTCTTCGAGGCCGGGTTCGTAAATGGGAATTCCGCCGCCCTGCAACATTTTTACTTTGTTGGCGTCGTTGTCCACGCAGATGACTTCGTGGCCGACTTCCGCAAAGCAAGTCCCGCTGACTAGGCCGACGTAACCGGTGCCGATGATGGTGAGTTTCATTTTGCGACAGGAGCAATGGGTTTCACGGCAGCAGGGGCAGCAACCGGAGCGACAGCGGCAGGAGAAACTGTTTTCACAGGCGCCGGCATTTTGGCGCGGATTTCAGCAGCGCGCATGGCAGCTTCTTGCGCGAGTGTGCCACCCGCCTGACCGGCTTTCGCGGCGGCATCGTAGCTGGTCAACGCATCGGGCAGCTTGCCTGCCTGTTCGGCGAGGCGACCGAGGCCAACGAGCGCGGGCAGAGCGGCAGGCTGACCGGAATAATTCGAGGCCGTTTTACGATAGGCTTCACTGGCGAGGTCGGCCTTGCCTTGGGCTTCGAGGCTGGCGGCCACGCCGAGTTGCGCCGTCGCGGCGAGCGCGCCGCCCGGACTGTTCGCGAGAAATTTTTCAAAGCCCGCCTGCGCGTCCGCAAACTTGCCCGCGCCAAAAAACGCCGCCGCCGCCTGCAACTGCGCGCGTTGCGCCGCCTGAGTGCCATCAAAATCTTTCGCGAACTTCGCAAGCGCGTCACCGGGGCTGGTGCCGTTCGGCGGCGTCATCAGCAAGGCCGTCAAGGCTTCGCCCGCCGACTTCTCTTTGGCCTCACGCTGCGCGCCGATGAAATTGTAAATGGCAATCACCGCCACCACGGCAATCACGCCGCCGATGATCTTGTTTTTATTCGCCTCTAGCTTGGGCCAGAGCTTGAAAATGAATTCCGCCGGAGCGTCTTGGGTTGTTTGCATAAATGAAACGACATTTTTTCCGCGCGCACTGCAAAACGCAAGCGGAAACGCCAGCGGCAACGGGAAAGGATTTGCCCCAACTCAATTGTTCCCGGATAAAACTTGCCAACGGAAACGAGTCCGTTATTCTGGCGCTCCTTTTTTGGGCGCACCCATAGCTCAATTGGATAGAGCGGCTGACTACGGATCAGCAGGTTATAGGTTCAACTCCTATTGGGTGCACCATATTTTACAAGGGGTTTAGAGTTTTCTTAAAAACTCGTCAAATTAGCTTGGCCACTTCTTGGCCACTTTTTGGGTTGTCGTGAAGGGTCCCGGATAGCAGGTTCGAAGATGTTTTTTCTACCTAGCCGGCTTCGGTTGACTGGAAATTTCAGATTTTTGCATCACAGCACCATTCGCATCTTTCCCTTCCAATGTCCTGCTCCAAAGAATCTCTTAAAAAAGCGCTCGATTTTTGAACCAGCAAATCTTTTGTTGTGGATATGAGAACGGTTCAAAAACTGCCGGATGATTTGAAAGATCTTCTGGTCCTAGTCCGCGCCGGAAAGCTGTTTGCGGTTCAACAATGGATTTCCGAGGGGAGAAATTATGGAGCAGCTGAAACCCATCGGCTAAACCCCGTCTACGAAGCCATGGAAATCCGGTTTCACAGCATGGTCGAGGTATTCTTGCGTGCTGGGTTAAATCAGCGAATTAAAAACGATCTGCTCGATATGGCCGTGGATAGCAAACGAATGGACCTCGTTCTGTTGTGCCATGAATTCGGCGCACAGTTGAACAGCGTGGAATTTGAATCGGTTTGTGATACCTGCAATCCACAGCTGATTCGATATTTTCTCGATAACGGTGCTGATGCTGAAACTGGCCGTCCCTTTGCAAAAGCCCTTAAACGTGCGTGTCGACCATTTCTCGGGATCTACATGTCCTACAAAGACAAGATTCCCGGCTTGAAACCGCAGCTAGATTCAGCCCTGCGCTACCATGTGGAAGAAAATCATATTGGATCCGTCTGCCTCTTGTTATGGGCGGGGGCTGATCCACGCAACCCAGTTCCAGACATTGATGATGAGTATGGAAATTCCATCGTTTTGAGTGCGCTCGAAGAAGCTGCCTGGAATGGACAGGTCGAGATGCTTGAAAAAATGAAAGTGGATCCGGCAAAAGATGACATCAACGAGTTGCTCAGAAGGGCTTGCTTTAGCGGAAAATGGCCGGCTATTGAAAAACTTCTTCAACTGGGAGCTGATCCCAATGCGATAATTCCCGACAAGGACTCGCCGATGGGCGAATTGCTGTGCCGGCTAGCATGGAAAATTCAACCTGTCGTTGGATATCGCAGCGATTCAGAAATTGACCAGATGTTGGAGACGGTCTGCAAGTTCGCCGCCCGTGGTGGCCGTTGGAAGCTACCGGATCACTATCGTATGCGAGACCTGCGCCGGGCATTTGTGGAATTATCCCCGGACAAGGTGGAGAAAGTTGTGCTGAAATTCCGCGCCCACTGCGTTTGTTCTGACTATGAATTGTTCCAGCTGATAAACACACCCAAGCTCAAGAAACATTTGGACGTCCGTTTCATGAAGCTCAAGGCAGCACTGACTTCAAAATCACATTGTGCTTGAACTTGCTTGCGATTGCTTCATGGCATCGAAATTTCAAGGGTGACTGTCCACAATCGAAAATCTAGGTGGG
>JANOBC010000201.1:0-1591 GCA_031411455.1 Limisphaerales bacterium | reverse complement strand
TCAAGCACTACAACGCCGACGAAATCGTCGAAGGTAAAACCATGCGTGACCATATGCGCTTCGCGGTGGTTTACTGGCACACGTTCCGCGGCACGGGCAGCGACCCATTTGGCGCAAGCACGATGCAGCGTCCGTGGGACGACGGTAGCAACAGCGTCAAGAATGCCCAGAACCGCGTCCGCGTCGCGTTTGAGTTTATTCAAAAACTCGGCGCACCGTATTATTGCTGGCACGACCGCGATGTCGCGCCGGAAGGCAAATCACTTGCCGAAACGAACAAGAATTTGGACGCGGTGGCGAAAGTGTTGAAGGAAGAACAAAAGCGCACCGGTGTGAAACTGCTCTGGGGCACGACGAATGCGTTTTCGCATCCGCGCTTTGTGCATGGCGCGAGCACCAGCTGCAACGCCGACGTGTTTGCGTTCGCCGCCTGTCAGGTGAAGAAGGCGATGGAAGTGACGCACGAGCTTGGCGGCGAAGGCTACACCTTCTGGGGCGGACGCGAAGGTTACATGACGCTGCTCAACACCGACATGAAACGCGAACAGGAACATCTCGCAGAGTTTCTTCACCTCGCCGTCGCGCACAAGAAGGCGATTGGATTTAAAGGTCAATTCTACATTGAGCCTAAGCCGAAAGAACCGACGAAACACCAATACGATTCGGATGCCGCCGCGTGCCTGAACTTCCTGCGGGAATTTGATTTGTTGGCGCACTTCAAGTTGAACATCGAGACGAACCACGCGACGCTCGCTGGCCATTCGATGCAGCATGAATTGGAAGTAGCTGGCGCGGCGGGCGCGCTCGGTTCGATTGACGCGAATACCGGCGATGAGTTGCTCGGCTGGGACACAGATCAATTTCCGACGAGTATTTATCTGACAACCTACACGATGTTGAGCTTGCTGAAATACGGCGGGTTCAAGACCGGTGGCGTAAACTTTGACGCGAAGGTGCGCCGCGAAAGTTTTGAGCCGATTGATTTGTTCTACGCGCACATCGGTGGCATGGACGCGTTCGCGCGCGGGCTGAAAATCGCCGCCGCCATCCGCAAGGATGGTCGCTTGGCGGAGTTTGTGAAGAACCGTTACGCATCGTGGGACAGCGGCATCGGCGCGAAGATTGAGGCGGGCAAAGCCAGCTTCAAAGACCTCGAAGCCTATATGCTCAAGAAAGGCGAAGCCGCCGCAAGCGTTAGCGGCCGTCAGGAATATCTGGAGAATCTGATTAACGAATTCATCTGATTTATCTCCTGCGTAAAATAAATAAACAGTTATCAAACCATGAAAAACATCAATCCTTACATCGTCATGTTCACCCTGATTGCCACGCTAGGCGGACTGCTTTTTGGTTATGACACCGCCGTGATCTCCGGCGCGGTGGGCAGTTTGAAGGCGTATTTCATTGATCCCCGGCAATTGAGCGACCCGAACGACGCCAACTCGCTGTGGGGCATTGTGAGTTCCAGTGCGCTCATTGGCTGCATCATCGGCGGCTGCATCGGCGGCTGGGTCAGCACCCGCATCGGGCGCAAGCGCGGACTAGTTATTGCCGCCGCTTTATTTCTCGTTTCATCCATCGGCGCGGCAGC
>JANOBC010000200.1:0-9052 GCA_031411455.1 Limisphaerales bacterium | reverse complement strand
CGACGCAGAAGATGGCGGACGGCAGGCGCGCGGCGAATTCGTTCACGCCAAAAACTTGGTAGCTCGCGATTTGACACCAGTAGATCAGGACGGGTTTATCGAAGCGCCACGCGCCATTGAACCACGGCACCACAAAATCTGCGCGCTGAATCATCTCGCGCGATGCTTCGGCGAAGCGCGCCTCGTCGCGGTCAGTCAGCGGCAGGATGGCGTTGCCGGCGAGCAGCAGCAGGCAGCCGAGCAGCACGAGGCTGCGTTGCGGACGCGCGGCGAGTTGGTCGAACCAGGAAAACACGCGCGCAGTCTAGGAGTTGAAGCGGAAAGCGGCAAAGGGTTTCTCAATGGAGCGCGGGCGGCTCGCCCGCGTGTTAGGGCGACGGCTACGGCAGTTCACAATCACATTGGTGCATTGGACTGGCGGGTGGGGCGAGTGTCCTCGCGAGCCGTCGTGAACCTTCGGCTTGAGCGGCTCGCGAGGACGCTCGCCCCACCAGCCTTGCCTCACCGTGTCAAAGTTGATGGCTTTGCTGTAAGAACCAGCGGACGAGCCGTCCGCGCTCCATCTGATTCACGATTTGGATTTTTATTTTCGCGCGCAGAGTTTAACTTTGCGCCGTGCAACACGAGTCCAAGATGCGCTTTTATTTTATCCCGTGGCTGATCGTCACGGTGGTAGTGATTGCCACCGGCTTCTGGCTGGAAGGCCGCGTGGATGCGGCGCTGGACGCGACGGCTAATCCTGACCTGAAAAACTTCGCGTGGTGGTGTTCCAAGATTGGCGAGGGGCAAATTCTAGGCGGCGCGGGAATTCTTTTCGCCGCGATTTATTTTTTTCTGAACCGTCCGCGCGTGGCGGCGCAGATTTTTTCCGTGACGGGTTCCGCGTTGCTCATCGGCTTGAGCGCGACGATTCTCCGCGTGTTGGTGGGGCGCACACGTCCGCCGGAGCATGGGCCGGAAGGTGTGCTGCCGGGATTTTACGGTGTGTGGCATGACGGGCATTGGATCATCGGCAAGGCGGCGTTCAGCGCGTTTCCGTCCGGTCACGCGGCGGTGGCGGCGGGCTTGGCGGTGGCGGCGTGTTTGGTGCATCGCGGTTGGGGAACGGTCGCGGCCGTCTATGCACTGGCGGTGATGTGGTCGCGCGTGGCGCTGCAATGGCATCATCTCTCCGATGTGCTGGCCTCGGCGATGCTGGCGATTCCGCTGGCGTGGCTCATCAAAAAATATCTCGCGCCCACGGTGGAATTCCAGTTCGACAACCTGCACCGCGCTTGGAAAAAGAAGTGAGCCAGCAGCGGAGGCTTCGGGATAATCACGGAACTTACTTGACGCGCGGGACGTTTCGCGTTTGATTGTGCGCGCTATGAATAAAATAATTTTCGCCGCTTTCGCCGTTGCCGCCGTGACCTTCACGGGCTGCGTCAATACCGTCACTGATTCGAGTTCACTCGCCACCACTTGGAGCAAGGACACCGTCGCCGGTCGTTACAACCGCACGGTGGATCAGGTCTATCAGGCTTCCATCGCCGTCATCCAGAAAAATGGCGTGCTGCTCACCGAATACATTCCGCACGACAACACCAATTCCATCCGCTCGCTCATGGGCCGCGTGAACGACGACAAGGTCTGGGTGCGCGTCTCCTCGGTGGATTCCCGCACGTCACAGGTGGAAGTGCAGGCGCGCTCGAAGTGGGGCGTCAGCGACATCGCCGCCGTGCATGAACTGGAAAAAGAAATCGCGCTGGAACTGGCGTCGCATTAAGCCGGCGTTTGTCTGATGCTGAAATTTTCAGCAAGCCAGCCCGCCGTGGTTCACGGTGCGGCTGGCGTTTTGGTTTCCACGTGAAACCGATGGCACACCAATCATAAATCTCCAATCGTAAATCTTAAATTTTTCAAATGGCCCAGCGCGACTACTACGAAATCCTCGAAGTCACCCGCGAGGAATCGGCGGACGGACTTAAAAAATCCTACCGCCGCCTCGCGGTAAAATTTCATCCGGACAAAAATCCGGGCGACAAGTCCGCCGAGGAAAAATTCAAGGAGTTGAGCCATGCCTACGAAATTTTGAGCGACCCGCAGAAGCGCGCTGCCTACGACCAATATGGTCACGCGGCCTTCGACCCGCGCGCCCGCGCTCGTGGCGGTGGTGGTGGCAGCGGTGACTTTCACGATCCATTCGACATTTTCCGCGAAGTGTTTGGCGGTGGCGGCGGTAGCGGCAGCATTTTTGAAAATATGTTTGGCGGCGGCGGCGATCCTTCCGGCCCGCAGCGCGGCGATGACTTGCGTTACGACCTGGAAATTTCGCTTGAAGAAGCGGCGCTCGGTTGCGAGAAGGAGATTTCCGTCACCAAGCTCGACAAGTGCGAGAGTTGCAAGGGAGCGGGTGCCGAGGCGGGTTCGCAGACGCGCACCTGTGGCACTTGCGGCGGACGCGGCCAGGTGCTGACGGCGCGCGGGATTTTCAGCATCGTGCAGACTTGCCCGCACTGCAAAGGGCAGGGGCGCATGGTGGACAAGCCGTGCCGCAAATGTTCCGGCAGCGGCAAGGCGCAGAACACTTCCAAAATTAAACTCCGCATCCCGCCGGGCGTCGAAGGCGGTTCGCGCCTGCGTTCGCAAGGTAATGGCGAAGCGGGTTTTCGCGGTGGACCAGCCGGCGATCTCTATGTGGTGCTGTTCGTGAAGCATCATGAAATTTTTAAGCGCGATGGCGATGATTTGATCTGCGACATCCCGGTGAGTTTTGTGCAAGCCGCCCTCGGTTCGGAACTTGAAGTGCCGACGCTCGAAGGTCGCGCGACGATTAAAATGCCCGCTGGCACGCAGCCCGGCACAACGTTCCGCGTCAAGGGCAAGGGCGTGAAAAATTTGCAAGGTTACGGTCAGGGCGATTTGCACGTCCGCATCCAGGTGGAGATCCCGACGCACCTCGACAGCGCGCAGCGGGCGAAGCTGAACGAGTTCGCCGCGCTCTGCGACGGCAAGCAGGCGCCCATCGCCAGCGGATTTTTTGAGAAGGCGAAAACTTTTTTTAAGTGAGGAGTGATGAGTGATGCGTGAACGGACTCCCGTCACGCATCACGGATTACTCGTCACTTGTCACCACCATGCAACGCTTTTATCTGCCGCCGGAAAATTGCCGGGGCGCTTCGCTGCGGCTGGCTGGCCGGGAGGCGCACCACGCGCTGCACGTTCTGCGCGTGAAGCGCGGCGAACGCGTCACGGTGCTCGATGGCGTGGGCGGAGAATTCCTTTGCGAGGTGGAAGGTGCGACGAAAGATTTTCTGACGCTCGCGGTGAAGGAAATATTTTCCCGTCCTGCACCCGCCTGCGCCATCACCTTGCTCGTGGCGATTCCCAAAGGAAAAATTATCGAGGGCATCATCCAGAAAGCAGTGGAGTTGGGCGCGAACCGCATTGTGCCGTTGCTCACCGAGCGCGTCGTCACGCAGCTTGATGGCGAAGGCGCGGAGGGTAAGCGTGAGAAATGGCAGGCGGTCGCCATCGAAGCCATCAAGCAATGCGGCGCAACGTGGCTGCCGAAAGTGGAAGCGCCGCAGAGCATCGGGGAATTTCTGGCGCGCGGAGAAAAAATTGAGCTGGTGCTCATAGGTTCATTGCAGACGGAGCGCCGCCATCCGAAACAATGGATTGCTGAATTTCAAAAGCAGCACGGACGTTTGCCGCACAGCGCGGCGGTTTGGATCGGACCGGAAGGAGATTTTACCTTGGCAGAATTGCGAACGATTGAGGCGGCGGATGCCAAGCCGGTGACGCTGGGAGATTTGACGCTGCGTGTGGAGACGGCGGCGGTTTATGGCCTCGCGTTTTTGAATTACGAACTGCGCGGGTGATCAGTGCCGGGCGTTTTGCGCGAACATAATGCTGACGACGACGCCAGCAAAGGCAACCGCGACGAGCAGCGACCAGATGATGATTTTGGCCTGTCGCCGCTGCTGCCAGGGCTGGTGGCGCGGGAACAGCATTCTTCCTAAAATACGGGCGGGCATAAAAATTCCTTCTGATTTCTGACTGGGAACGAATCCATGAAACCCGCTCGCCCGCCCGCCGTCCAGCGATAACTGGTTTTCTTTTTGAAGAATCTCTTGAGAATTCTGCCAGCCGGCATTGGCGTGACTGGATCGGCATCGGGTGGAGTTTCGCGACGATTTGTCCGCGCTGACAGAAACGGGCGTAACGCTCGGAACAATCTGGGGGAGAAATTAGCCGTCGAAACTGGCCTTGCCTCGATTTGGTGGATAGGAGCGGTGTAAATGTGTGAGCTAGGGGCAACACACATAAACACGGAAACGAACAGCAAACACAAACGTTACGACGAGGCCTTTAAAAAGTCAGCGGTGGAGCACTGGCTGATCAGTGGGAAGTCCGCCCGGCAGGTGGCGGCGGAACTGGGCATCAACGTCCAAAATCTGCCCAAATGGAAGCAGAAGTTTAAAGCCCTGCCTGCTGGTCAGGTGGTCGGCACGCTGGAGGCACTGCCAGCGGAGAATCGCCGGCTCCAACGGGAGCTGCACCGGGTGGCGCAGCAGCGGGACATTCTAAAAAAACCTTGGGTATAATCTCCGAACCGTCCGGCAACGGTTTGAACGGATAAAAGGCATGCAAACCGGATACCCCATCGCCGAGCTGTGCGCGACGTTGAACGTCACGCGCAGCGGCTACCATGCGTGGGCCGAGCCGTGAACCGAGCGAACGTGCCCGAGCCAATGCCGCGTTGCTGCCGTTCGGCGCGCACAAGGGCTACGGCCTCGGTTTGATTGACGAACTTTACGCCGGTTACATCGGTGGTTCGCTGCCGCAAATTCGCGGCACGAAATTGGGCGGCGAAGGCGAGAAGCGCGGCTCGACGTTTTATTTCCAAGTCATCCATCCTGATGCGATGAAGGGCAACGACTACGTCAAAGGCCGTTCGCAGGTCCAAAACGTGAAGGCGATCATCGAAGACGTGCTCGGTCACGGCAACGAGAAGTGCCTGTTGCCCGGCCAACCGGAAGCGCGCTGGGGCGGCCTGTCCAAACAGCATGGCGGCCTGTTGTTCACCAAGGCGGAGATTGAGGAACTGAATCATCTCGCGCACGAAGTTGGCGAAGCGGTGTGGAATTTAAGTGAATTCAAATCGGTGCAGGTTTGAAATTCAACGCAAAGGAACTCATAACTTGCAAATCCAGCTCGTGATGGCGGTAATATGTTCTTCGTTCGTAAGATTCGCGGCGTTTTCAAAAATGCTTTGCTGGAGCATATCCCAAATTTCTCCAGCCATTTTCGCTTCAATGGCCGCGCCGATAAAGAATGTGTGCGGTTTTAGTTTTTGCCTGGCAAATGCCTCGTGAATTCGATTCAAGGCAGAGCGGGCAGTTTTCCAATGCTCATCCGCTCCAGCGGGGTCAATGCCACCTTTGAGTTCTCCAAGCGCGATGTAAGCAGATGGTGTGTGGATAATTTCGCGGGTCAATTCGTTGAATGAACAATTGAACAACAACAAGTCCACGTTGTTTTTCACCAGTGGCACGGTGACGTTGTAAAGAAGTGTCCTCGGTCCTTTCGCCGCAATCCAAGAGAGGCCGCGAAGCGACAACTCCACATCCGAGTCATCGTCCGGCAGTTCAGCCCAGGTTTTGGTATCTTTTCGAAGCCAATGACATTTTTTCCCAGCCAATTTTAGACAAGCAAGAATGGCTCGCGTGAGTTTTCTCTCCGCCATAAAACCTCCGACATTCCGCATCGAACCGCCGAGGGTGTCGCCGCGAGTCAGAAGGAAACGAAAAACCAACTCCTCGACAAAATTTGCACCAGCAGGCTCAAGAAAGTTTTTGATGAGGCCGCTCACCGCTTCGCGTTTGTCGGAATCCTCCAAATGATTCGTGGCTTTGTCTGACACGCCTGCCGCTGTGAGCAAGCCCGACTGAATTTCAGCAATCTTCAGCAAGTCCGCCGGAGTCTTGGCTTTGCTGGCAGCAGCTTTCAACGCTCTGGCCTGTGCAACAAAGGGAGTTGCGCGACGGTTCTTTTCCAACGCAAGCGCAACAAAGCCGGCACGGACGGCTTCGTAAGTTGTTTCGAGGCTTTTGCTGGATTTGAGGTGTTGTTGATATGGTTTTGGCATAGCTAAATTTTTCGCCAGAGATACACACACTTGCGCAAAGCATCTCGACCATGCGCGCCCATTTGTTGGCTGCTGTTTCCCTTTCCATTCGGGAGGACAAGAATCTGTTCAACCTCGAAGCCTAGTTGCTCGGCGATTTCCGAGAGGATGATGTCCACCGAAATACTTGCTCCCGCATATCGGACATTGTCGTTCACCATGATGAGCGGTGCTCCGCTCTTTAGCACACGCGCAGACTCGAAAATAACACAAGCCATCTCATAAAAATAACCTCGCACCATGCGCGGAATTCCGTCGTTGTTGAGCAGATCGAGTTCTTTTTGGGCGTCCAAGTAGGCAAGAATGCTTTGTAGCAACGGTTGATTGTCCGCAGCAGCAACGGCTGACTTCCATTTGGGGTTTAGAGCGAGCAAGTCTTTGGCCCGGTTTTCAACGGTGCAACTCAACATTTCCTGCCGAAGTTTTACTAAACCATCTTCGCTGACATCGAGAAGCGCGAGTTCCAGCGCATAGGTGCGTGTGTAGTCGTAGCGGTTGCAGTAGGGTGGAGAAGTAATCAGGCTGTCGTAGGACTTGGCTTTGAGTTGCGGCAAAATGTCGAGGCATGACCCACCGTGCAGTTTGACTTCTGCCTTCGAGCGAACTTTGGCAAATAAATCTTCGGGAAGCTTGCCAGATCGCAAATCGTCAACCATCTGGTGCAGCTTATCGGTGATGGCTTTGTCAAAAGCCAGAATCTCACCCTTGTTAAAAATTTTCTTCCCTTGGCGTCTGCCCGAACGATAGTCCCAGCGTAAATACTGTCCGTCCTTCCGCGTGTAGCTGATGTTCTCAAGAATGCAAAGCAGTGCGAAAAACAAAACCGCCTGCACTCGCTCGCTTTCTTGTTCTGATGCCGCAAGGAATCGCCCCATCGCGTCAAACGTCTCTGCCGGATACGCACCACGGGTAATTCGTAATTCATTGATCGGCTTTGTGGTTTTACTTTTTCGCCACGGATGCCCATCCCGCCAAAAGGCAAGTCGTTTGACATCGGCGTCTGTCAAATCCAAATCAATGAGTTGCTTGGTTGTTATGAGGGTTCGGCCAATCGGCAAAAGTTCAATGCCCTCTGATTTCATACCAACTCCACCCGCTGCAAACATAGCCGTGCCGCTTCCGGCAAACGGGTCAAGTAAAACGCCCTTTGTTATCCGATACTTGCTCAATAAATGCTCAATCAGACCGGCAGAGAATGCTTCTTTGTATTTGAACCAACGATAGACGGCTCTTCCCTTGTTGGCTTGGAAGCTCACCAGTGCCCGCGTCAGAGAATTATCGACACACAATTTGTCGGCCCAACGCGTTTCGGCTTCTGAATTTAATCTTTCGATATGACCAAGGGCTTCTGATGTTTCAGGTGAAGGCGTTTCATCAACGTCCGGCGGTTCAATGGCAAAGACCGGCGGCGGGGCAACATCAAGCACGGCGGCAAATTGCGTGCGGTAAGGAACGGCATCTTCACGAAGCAAGCCGTTTACTCCATTTGAACGCTCACCGTTTGCATATTGAAAATCAGGCTTCCCTTTTTTCTTTCGAGCCGAGGAATAAATTGCATGGTTTTTGCGCGCCTTTTTATTCGGTATCGTTCGTTTGACTCGTTTCACTTTTTTAGGCGTGCCCATGCAATGATTTTGCGTGGGAAATTTGTCAGCGTCAATCCGCGTTCACCGCGAATCATTGTGTTTGAGTTCGTTCACGGTTTTTCAATAGAATCTGGAAACTTTATGGCAATTCAACTACGCGACAAATCCACCTGCAAATACGATCAAATCTCGCTCGGCGAAGTCATGCTGCGCCTTGACCCCGGCGAGGGCCGCATCCGCACCGCGCGCAATTTCCAAGTCTGGGAAGGCGGCGGCGAATACAATACCTCGCGCGGACTGCGCAAATGCTTCGGCTATAAAACGGCCGTCGTCACCGCGTTCGTGGACAACGAAATCGGTCATCTGGTCGAAGACTTCATCATGCAGGGCGGCGTGGATACGGACTTCATCAAATGGCGCGAAGACGACGGCATCGGTCGCACCGTTCGCAACGGTTTGAATTTCACCGAGCGCGGTTTCGGCATTCGCGGCGCGGTCGGCAATCCTGACCGTGGCAACACCGCCGCGTCGCAGCTCAAGCCCGGCGACATTGATTGGGATCAAATCTTTGGCAAGGTCGGTGTGCGTTGGTTTCACACCGGTGGCATCTACGCGGCGCTTTCTGCTTCCACGGCGGAATTGACCGTTGAGGCCGTCAAAGCCGCGAAGAAACACGGCACGATTGTCAGCTATGATCTCAACTACCGCCCTTCGCTCTGGAAAACCATCGGTGGTCTCAAGAAGGCGCAGGAAGTGAATCGCGAGATCGCAAAGTATGTGGACGTGATGATCGGCAACGAAGAGGACTTCACTGCCTCGCTCGGCTTTGCCGTCAAAGGCCAGGAAACGCTTGGGCACATCGAGACGGACGCTTTCAAGGCGATGATTGAGACGGCCGTGAAAGAGTTCCCGAACTTCAAGGTCGCCGCGACCACGTTGCGTCATGTCATCACCGCCACGAAGAACGATTGGAGCGCGATTCTCTGGCACGCCGGTAAATTCCACGAGAGCAAGCAGTATCCCGGCCTCGAAATCCTCGACCGCGTCGGCGGCGGCGACAGCTTTGCGTCCGGCGTGCAATTCGGCTTCATGGAATTCAACGACGCGCAGAAGGCGGTTGAATACGGCGCGGCGCACGGCGCATTGGCTTCGACCACGCCCGGCGACACGAGCATGGCCACCCGCAAGGAAGTGGAAAAAACCATCGGTGGCGGCGGTGCTCGGGTGCAGCGATAAAATGAATGGAGCGCGGACAGCCTTGTCCGCGCGTTCCAAAATGAACTAAACTCGCGGA
>JANOBC010000199.1:0-16098 GCA_031411455.1 Limisphaerales bacterium | reverse complement strand
CACGTCATCACCGGCGAGGCGGACCTGAAATTTGCGGAAGTGTGCGGAATTTTATTAGACGGTAGGGCTGACCTGCTGGTCAGCCCGGACGCGCCGCAGCGCGTCCCTCCCTCGCTCCCCAAAATCATCGCCGCCGAGCTGCCGGAATTTTCGCGCATCGCATTGCCCTACGATTATTACACCGAGGCCGACCTCGCGCATCGCATCATCTACGTCGAGGCGTCGCGCGGCTGTCCCTTCACCTGCGAGTTTTGTCTGTCGTCGCTGGACATTCCCGTGCGGCAAGTGCCGCTCGATAAATTTCTTGCCGCGATGCAACGCCTGCTGGATCGCGGGCTGAAACAATTTAAGTTCGTTGACCGCACGTTTAATCTCCACGCGCTCACGAGCAAAACGATTTTAGAATTTTTCCTCGCGCGCTATCAGCCCGGCCATTTCTATCATTTTGAAATGATTCCCGACCGCCTGCCCGCCGAACTGCGCGCGGTCATCGCCAAATTTCCGCCCGGCTCGTTGCAATTCGAGGTCGGCATCCAGACCTTCAACCCCGAAGTCGGCACACTCATCAGCCGGCGGCAAAATTATGAGCGGCTCGCGGATAACTTTCATTTCCTGCGGAAAGAAACCGGCGTTCACATCCACGCGGATTTGATCATCGGCCTGCCGGGCGAAACGTTGGAAAGTTTTGGCGTCGGCTTCGACCGGCTCATCGCACTCGGCCCGCAAGAAATCCAAGTCGGCATTTTGAAACGACTGCGCGGCACACCCATCATCCGGCACGATGCCGAGTGGCAAATGATCTACAACGCGCATCCGCCCTACGACATTTTGCAAAACAAGCTGATTGATTTTGCCACGATGCAGCGGCTGCGGCGCTTCGCAAAGTATTGGGACTTGGTAGGCAACAGCGGGAATTTTGTGGAGACGCTGCCGCTAGTGGCACAGGCTTCCAGCCTGTGTGTTTCTGGCAACGGACATGAACTCACAGGCAAGATGCCTGTGCCACTACCGTCCGCCTTCGCCAGCCTCCTCCGTTTCAGCGACTGGCTTTACGCGCAGCTTGGCCGCACGGACACCATCGCGCTAGTGCGCTTGGCGGAAAAGATTTTTGAATTTCTCACTGTTGAATTGAAGCTGGAGAAAAAATTCGCCGCCGAAACGTTGTGGCGCGACTGGCAGCGGCTCGGTCACCGCGATCCGCCGGAACTGCTCCGCGAATTTCTACCGAAGGAATCAGTGATTCACCGCGCCCCCAAAACCTCCGCCCTGCCCAAGCGACAGGCGCGGCATCTCACGGCGCAATAATTTTGGCGGCGAAATTCAAATCCGTTGCTCGTCCGCTTCAATCACGTCCACGAAACATTTGATTTCCGTGCGATGCCCGGCGCCGCACTCTTCCTTTCGCATTTGCAAACGCGCGACAGCTTCGGCATCGGTCGCGAGGGGGCGGCCCAAGACATCCGCCCAATGCGCGTCTTTTTCAGCCTGGGTTTTCTTCACGTTCAACCGCACCCAGTCGCACACCTGTCCGTCGCTGACGGAATTTTTCACGACACTGACGAGTTGCTCGTGCGTGATGCCAGCGTGTTTACAGAACAAGGCGTCAAAGCCCTTGCCCACATTCGCGGTGTAATCGGAGTGAAGTTGACCCGCGAGACTCAGGCGGATTTTATCAACGTAGCGCGGCAGGTAGTGCCAGCCGTTCATGGTTTCGTAAGGACTGCGGGGGCAGATGCGTTCGTTCATGCACCCATCATCGCCGGGCGCAGAATGAATTTCAATCACAGATGAAACTGACATTAATTTCAAATTGGCATTTCGCCCATCGCAACGCATCTTTCCCAGATGAAGAAATTTAATTTCGATGTCGCGGTCATCGGCGCAGGCAGCGGCGGTTTCGCCGCAGCACGCACAGCGGCGGCGGCGGGTTTGAAAACCGTCGTCATCGAGGGCGGACGCGCCGTCGGCGGCCTCTGCATCCTGCGCGGCTGCATGCCCACGAAGGCGATGCTCTACGCGGCGGAGGTGAAACATCTCGCCGAACGCGCCACGACGTGGGGCGTGCATGCGGGGAAAGTTTCCTTCGACTTCAAAAAAGTCATGGCGCGAAAGGACGAGCAGATCAAAGATTTCGCGGACTTCCGGGTGCAGCAGTTGAACCGGGGCAAATTCAAGTTCATCCGCGCGAACGCAAAATTTCTCGACGCGCATACGGTGGAACTAAATCCCCTTCGTAGCAGCGAACGTGAGTCCGATCCACCTAATGAGAGCCTCCTCACGTCGGCGGCTACAATCACGGCGAAAAATTTCGTCATCGCCACCGGTTCGCGGGTTTCGCCGTCACCGCTGCCGCAACTGGACGAAGTTGGTTTCATCACGAGCGACGACGCGGTGGCGCTGAAAAATTTACCAAAGTCACTCATCATTCTTGGCGGCGGCGCAATTGCGTGTGAGTTTGCCCAGTTCTTCGCGCGCTTCGGCGTGAAGACGACTTTGATCCAGCGCAGTGAAGTTCTGTTAAAGGAATTTGGTGCGGATGCGGGTGCGGAAGTTGCGAAAGTTTTCCGCCGCGAAGGGATGCAGATTTTCACCGGCACAAAACTCGTGGACGCGGGGCGCAAAGGGAAATTGAAATCCGTCACGTTTGAGCAGGACGGACGGCGCCGGGCGGTGTTCGCCGAAGAAATTCTGTTCGCGCTTGGCCGCGTGCCGAACACGACGTCGCTCGACTTGGCGCAGGCGGGCGTGAAGTTGGCGGCGAATGGCCGCGTCATCACAAACGCCAAGATGCAGACGAGCGCGCCGCACATTTTTGCGGCGGGCGATGTTTGCGGGCCGCACGAAATCGTCCACATCGCGATTCAGCAGGGCGAGACGGCGGTTCACAACATGGTTAAGCCGAAGTCGCCGCGCCGGATGGATTACCGGCTGCTGCTGTCCGTCGTGTTCACCGAGCCACAGGTGGCGACGGTCGGGCTGACGGAAAAGGTGGCGCGCGAAAATAAAATTCCTTTTCTCGCCGCGAGCTATCCGTTCAACGACCACGGCAAATCGCTCATCATGGAAGCGAAGGATGGCTTCGTGAAACTACTGGCAAATCCGAAGACCGGCGAAATCATCGGCGGCAGTTGCGTCGGGCCGAGCGGCGGGGAACTGATTCACGAGATTGTCACCGCAATGGCGAAGCGCATGACGGTGCGCGAACTCGCGGCGATGCCGCACTATCACCCGACACTCGCAGAAATCTGGACGTATCCAGCGGAAGAGTTGATGGAAAAGATTTGAGCGGAGCGCGGGCGGCTCGCCCGCGAGTTCTTGCCTTAACGATGAAACACGCGGACAAGCTGCTCGCGCCGGGCATCAGTTATTTTTTCTGTCCGAACATCTGCGCGGCCATCTTCATGCCCATCATCTGCATGTCGCGCTGGGTTTTTTGGAACTCCGCATATTTCGTGGCCTGTTCCGGCGTCAGAATCTTCTGCGCCTTGGCCAGAAACTCATTATCGAACTGCTCCTTCTCCTGCGTGAACGTGTTCAGTTTTTCCTCGCTGAACATCGCCGCGTAATTGCCATCCTCCGGCGTTTTGTTCTTCGTGTAATCCGTCGTCCACTTAAAACTTGACCGCGTATCGCCCAGCTCTTGGATCAATTGCAACTTTTGCTCGGCGGTCAGCGACTGGTCGCCGGATAACTGGTCGCCAAACTGGTTTACCTCCGTGCGATCCGGCACGGTTTTTTCGTAGCTCTGGTATGCCGGATAATTGTCGCCAAGCAGTTGTTTGATCTGCGCGTCGTAATCATCCTGATCGGCTTTAATTTTCTTTCCTAGGTCGGCACGTTCTTGGGCGGTGACATTGTCATCGAGCATGGCCATGCCTTGATCCGCGCCCACGAGCATTTTATCCGTCATCAATTTTTTCAACTGATCGCTGTCGTCGGAGGAAAGATTCGCCTGCTTAAAAAATTCCGCATACTGCTTCGTGATCATCGGCCCCATGAACGCCTTCTGCTGCGTCTTGATCATCTCGCGCATCTTTGGATCCTTGAACATCTTCGCCATGCCGGCCATCGGGTTGTTGTTGGCGGAATTAGTTTTCGCCTCGGTCAGTTTCGCCTCCAACTGCTCGGCCTGCTTCGTCTTTTCCGTGGCGAACTTGGAAGATTCCGTCAGCGCCTCCTGCATGGCCTTGGCCTTGCGCTCGTTGGTGGCGATTTTTTCGGCGGCCTCCTTGCCGGCCTGCACCTGTGTCTGCACCGCCGCGAGATCTGTGTGAACCTGCGCCAGCTCCGCACGGTTCTGCGACGCTTGGTTGGACTGCCGATACGCAATGGCGCTCAACGCAACGGTGGCGACGAGGAGGACGATGATGAGAATGTTTTTCATAGGTGTGCGGATTGGATTGGACAATGAAGCCGGGCGTAGGGAAAGGAAATTATGAAACGCTTTTGTTTGTTCGTCGCTGCCAAAAAAATAGACTTTCATTATTTTCCCGAATCAGCGGGGGCGAATCATGAAGCGGTGGCCGAGAATTTTCTCAACGCAGCCCCGGAGGCTGGGGCGCACCCGGTCAACGCCAAGAAAAAAGCCGCCGACTGGTGGCGGCGGCTGGCTGAAATTTTTGGACGGCACTTCAGAACATCTGGAAACGTTCCGGCACGAAGACGATGTCAGCCGGTTTGAGGTAGAAGGATTTGTCGCTCGTGCCATCGAGAATTTCTTTCAGATTCAAGCGGTAGTTCTTCAGTTTGCCGCCTTCGTTGCGGATGACTTTCACGTCTTTCATGTTGGCGGTGGCGGTGGCGAAACCGCCGGCTTCCATGACGGCTTCCAACGCGGTGATGGGATGGTCGGACATGATCTTGCCGGGATGCACGACGGCACCATTCACGAAGACAGGAAAGGCGGACGTTTGCATCGCGACGGTGATTTCCTTGGAGCCGATTTGCGTGGCGTAAAGTTCAACGAGTTTTTTCTGCAACCCGTCCGGCGTGAGGCCAGCCGCTTCGACTTCGCCCACAAGATTCATGGCGATTTTGCCGTCGCGGCGGATTTGTTGAGTGGTGTCGAGATTGGCGGCGCCGGGGAAACTGATTTTGACGACGTCGCCCTCGCGTAGAATGATGAGGGACGACCCCTCCTTGTCATTGACGCCGGCAGCCGGCAACGATTCGGTGGCGCACCCGGAGAGGAACAGTGCGACGCCGGTGAACGCGGCGGCCATTAGGGTCAGGAATTTATTTTTCATAAGCATGAGTTATTTCTGGAAACAGGATGTTGTAAATCGTGGGCTTGTAAAGTTTCGTTTGTTCCAGGCCGGGCGCCTCAGGCTTCACTTCAAGCCGACCATCAGTTGCTTGGCGGATTCAGCCAGCGGCCCGGCGAGCTTGAGCGTCAGTGCCGCCTGCAAGTTTTGTTTAGCCGAGAGGTTCTGCTTCAATTTCACTTGAGCCGCGCCGAGGTAGTAAAAAATTTCCGCGTCACCCGGCTGCTTGCTGGCACATTCTTTCAGCAGGCTCGCCGCGCGGATAAAATCGCCCTGATTAAAAATAATGACTCCGATGGCCTTGGCCAGAGCGGGATCGGCGGGATAAGCATCGCGCGCCTTCACCGCGATGGCGTAGGCGGATGCCGCCTTGGTTTTGTCGTTGGACAATAGGATGGCAAGCTCACGTTGCGCGGGAGAAAAATCGGCGGCGCGAGCGAGAATTTTTTCACAGGCAGCAATGGCACCGGCAGTGTCACCGGCCAGCTCATTTATTTTAGCGAGCGCCATGAGCGCGGGAACGTAGTTCGGATCAGCCTTGAGCATTTCCGGAACCTTGGCGGCGACGGGGCTGGCAGCAACCGGCGCATCCGCAAACGCCAGCAACTCCGCCATGCGCGCGGCCTCGGCGGCTTCGCTCGCCGGCAAAGTGCTTGACCGGGCGGCTTGCAGCGCCGCTTGCGCGCCGGTGGTTTTGCCGACGATGTAAGTAGCGCGGGCGTAAGCGAATTGCAGCCGGGAATTTTCGGGAGCAGTTTTCGCCGCCGGTTGCAGCACGGAATCCGCGAGTTTGAAATCGCCGTTCTGATACGCCAGTCGGCCATAGAGATACGCGCAGTCGCTGTCACCGGGCGCAATTTTGTAACCGGTCTTGGCGTAACCGTAGGCCTTCGCGGCGTCTTTCGCCTCCCACAAACGGGTCAGACCGTTCAGCGCGGCCAGACTTTTCGCGTCAGTTTTCAGCACGCCTTCGTAGCTGGCGATGGCCTTGGCAACCTCACCGGCACGTTCATAAACAATGGCAAGCCGGCCTTGTGCGACCGGGTCATCCGCTTTTTCGGCGACCCGCTGCTCCAGTTTCGCGCGGGCGGCGGCATCGGCGGTTTGCGGATTGATGGCCAGCAGTTCCAGCGCGGACTGGCAGTCGCCCCGTCCGCGAAACTCCTTGCCGCTACGCAGCGCGTTTTGAAACGCCAGGCGCGCCCCGGCTTCGTCGCCGGTCATGTATTGCGCCATGCCGAGATGGAAAAGAATCTCCGACTGATCCGCGAGCTTGGCGGCGCTTTCACGCAAGAGGCTAATGGCGCTGGCGTAGTTGCCGCGTTTGTAGAGCACCCAGCCGAGCGTATCCGCCGCCGAAGGTTCAAACGGCATCAGCTCGCGGGCGCGCTGGGCAAAATCGTAGGCACGATCCAACTGGTTCAAAAATTCCGAGCACAAGTAGGCCTGGTTGTTCAAGGCCGGGCTGAACTTCGGGTCAGCCGCCAGCACGCGGTCGTAAATTTCGGAGGCGCCTTTATAATCCTGGTCTTGCTCCTTCATTGCGGCGAGCAGCATCATCGCCGGAATGTTCCCCGGATTCTTGTCCGTGGCCGCGCTCAATTGCTCCTTGGCCTTGTCCATCTGCTTGCCATCAAAATACAATTGCGCGAGCAGCAGTCCCGGAGTGTCGGATTTCGGGTTCGCCGCCGCTATCTTGAGCAACGTGGCTTCCGCCGCCGCACGATCGTCCTGGGCCAATTGCACCTTGGCGATGAGCAACTGCGATTGCATTTCGTTAGGCGAAGTTTGCAGCCGGGTCTGAATCCGCTGCATGGCGTCCGCGTATTTCTTTTCTGCGATGTCCAGATTCACCAACTGCTCCAGCGCGGTCTGACTGTCCGGCGTGAGCGTCAGGGCGCGTTCATAGGCCCGGCGCGCCGCCACGGGGTCGTTCAACTGCATCAACACCGCGCCCGTCAGCAGCGGAATCTGCAAATTTTTCGGCGAACTTTTTTCCAGCGCCGCATAAATGGCCAGCGCCTCGCGCTCACGTCCGCTCTGACGGCAGGCGTCAGCGCGGAGCAATTGCGCCGTGACATACTCGGGCTGGCTCGGCTTGAACTTCGCGAGCGAAACCAGCGCCGGATCGGGGTTGTGGTTGCGAATCTGGATTTCCGCCAGCAGCAAAACTGCCGCCGGCATATTCACGTCCAATTCCAGCGCGCGGTTCAGGCTGACAATCGCCTTCGACTCATCGCTGTTTGCGTAATACGCCGCCCCCAGTTGAAAATGCACCAGCGCCGCCGATGAAAATATTTTCGCCATCCGCTCCAGCACCGCCACGCAGCCGGGCAAATCACGCTGCGCGTATTTCAAACGCGAGTTCAACATCCCGGCATCGAAATTATCCGGATCCCGCGACAGCACCTTGTCCAAGGCGGCGCGGCAGTCGTCGTATTTTTTATCTCCGAGGGCGATTTCGCCCAGGCCGATGAACGCCGGAATGTAATCTGGCGCCGCCTTCACCACCGCCTCCAAAATCTGCCGCGCCGCATCCCGCTCGCCCGCCTCCAATTTGAAGCGCGCATAGAGCAGCCGCCGCGTGGAGCGCGCGGGCGACAACTCCGCCGCCGCCTTGAAGCTCGCCTCCGCGTTTTTCAAATCCTTCTGAAACGCCTGCAATGCCCCCAGCGATTCCAGCGCGTCCGCAAATTTTGTATCCAACGCCAGCGCCCGCCGAAAGGACGCCTCGGCACTTTTCAAGTCATCTTCACGGAACGACAGGATGCCCAACGCCGTTGCGTAGGCCGGGCGGTCGCCCGCCTGCGCCAGTTTTTCCAGACGCGTGCGGACGGTCGCAATCTCCTTCGGCGTCAGCGCCGCCTGTGCCAGCAGCGACGGCGCTTCCACCGATTGCGGGTCGCGATCCAAAATGAAGTTCGCCAAATCACGCGTCTCTTTGGCCCGGCCGGTGGCGAAAACAATGCGGCAGAACTTCACCCGCAAATCCATGTCATTTGTGGAAAGCGAAATGGCGCGCTCCAAGAACGGCATCGCCATCTGGTAACGCCCCTGGTCAAAATAAATGCCGCTCAGCCGCGTGAAGGCCTTGGCGTTCTCGTGGTCATCCCGCAGCACGCGCAGGTATTCGATTTCGGCGGAGTCAAAATTCCCGGCGGCAAAAAATTTGTCCGCCCGCGATTCATGATACGCCCGCTTCATCTTGGACGTGCAACCCGTGCCGGCCAGCGCCAGCACCGCCGCCACGACCAACATCAATGTCCAACGTAGAATGTTTTTCATATCAGTAATTTTTTAATCAGTTTTTTTGGCCACTGGCTCCCCCGCTCTTTCCCGACGGCGCAGCCAGTATAGTAGGAGAAAAAACGGCAGCAATGACAGCGCGAAAAATAGCGGACCGCCGCGATGATGGATGGGCGAGTCAATCATGTGCGGGCCGACATGGACGCACAATTCGCCCAGCACAAAAATACGGAAACCGTTCCGCAGCAGCGCCAGCGGAATCACCACTAGGCACAGCGTCGCGCGCGACCAGGCGCGCCGCAAAAAAAGATTTCCAGCCACGAGGCTTGTGATGAGCAGCACCACCGTCGAGTGGATGCCGCTGCACTCCGGCGCCACCTGCAAGGTGATGCCCGGCAGTTTGAATTGCAGCCCCGTCTGCAATACCGGCACATCAGACACCGCAAACATCGCGCTTGCCGCCAGCGCCGAGCCGTGCTGCAGGAAAACTTCCACCGCGTCCCGCCACGCCTCCGGCAGCGGCACCATGAAAATCAGCAGCGCAAACGGAAACGCCAGCGCCCGCATCAACGCCCCGCCAAGAAACCAGCAACCAATCGCCGCCAGCAGCAGCACGCAGGCGAACGTCGTTTGCGCGAGGCTGTCCGCCAACGCCGCGCGCGGGGCGAACCAATGCCACGCTAACACCGCGAGTCCGACGAGGGAAAAAATGGCGGCGGGGATTTTCGCGGACGCGGCGGGCAGCGGCAGATTTTTTTTCCGCAACCGGATGAGATAAATGCTGACCACCGGGATCAGCACGATGTAGGAATGAAGTTCATCGTGCCAAGCAAAGTTAAACAGCCGCCACAGCGACAGGCCGAACAGCAGCAGGAGTGCGCCCGCCGCCAGTTGAAATTTTCTGATGGCCGCCGTGGCTTCCATGCAATTCAGTAGGCGAACCCGGCGGAGATGCTGATCTGGCTGCTGCGGTAAGTGTAGTTGTGGGTTTGCACACCCAAGAGTCCCGTCTGCGTCGAGCGATTATCGCCGTAGGTGTAGCTCACGGTGACGTTGCCACGCTTGAGGAAAGCGCGCGTTACGCTCACGTTGAAAGAATAATTGTCATCCGAACGCAAATCAGAAATCGGCCCGAACGTGGAGACATAATCGGTGTGGCCGTAGCTCGCGCCGCCGGTGAGATAAAATTTCCCAAACAGCCATTGCGATGCCCCGAGGCTCACCGTGGTGCTCTCGTTGTTCTGGCTGCTGATGTAATAGTCCGAGGCAGAAACCGTCCGATCAACCGAAAGCGTCAGGTGCGTGCGTTCAAACGGTGCGTATTGGATGCTCGCGCCATAAACCGGATTCAACGCATCGCCGTAGCCTTCGGCAAAATACTGCCGGTAATCTAAACCGGCGTTGACGCTGAAACTGATCTTGTCCGTGGCGCGCCATTGAAAGCGTCCCTTCAAATTTTCGAAGAGCTGGCCGGGGCCAAGGTCGGGGTCAACGTAACCCAACCCAACGCCGACGCCGAAGAACATCCGTTTCGCCAACTGATAGTTCACCCACTCCATCGTGCTCCACACGCGCGTGGACTGCGCGATGCCGAGGCCGTTCGTGCCAATTGCTTGGGCCACGTCACTGATGCTCTGGTTCACGTCCAAGTCGAGCGAGAATTTTTCGCTCAACTGACGCCTCGCTGAAAAGTCTGTGGTGTAATTTTCCTGCTCCGTCTGCGCGCCCGTTTCCACCACGAGCGAATCGGATTTAGTAAAACCTTGGGTCAGCCCAAAATACCAGTCGTTATAGCTGAACCGGCCGCTCAACGACGCCGCGTGATCCACTGAATTGTGAAACGCACTGCTGGAATAAATCCGGATGTTGGGCGTGTAATCCAGCGTCCAGTGCCGCCCAAAATCCACCGACACCCCCGGCGAGATCGTCTGGATATAAGAGTCCACCGAGTTGCTGGGACTTGTCAGCAACCCCGTGCCGGAAGTGAATTGATAGCTGATGTGCGGGCGCAAAACCGTCGGGCCAACCTTGAACGGCTGCGGCAGCGAGTCATCACGATTGTCCGCCGCCGGAATAAACACCGCCATGTCATTCACCGCTTCCGATTCCAATTGCGCCGCCGGCTTCGCGCTTGGCATCGGCGGATCGGCAATCACCGATTGCCCCGCCAGCAAACTTCCAGCGGCCAAGGTTCCCGCCGCCAGCAGACTGACCCAGTAAATTTTTCCCAAGCTCGAACGTGATGAATGTTTCATAAGGTCTGGTTGTTGGATTGTCGGTAAAAAGCCGCAGGCAATCAAGGAACTTGCTTGCCGCCGGTTTCCGGTTTGAAAATAAATTTCGCGTAACCATACGCAATCGTCTCGCCCAAAATTTCCCGCACGCCCTCGCTGTAACGCCACCAGCGCTTCGGTTCGTAGTCGGGATCGGGAATCGCGATGATGCCCACCGTCACCTCGCTCCCGAACGCGCGCTGAAACAGCAGCCACGTCCGCCGCGAATGCACATCTGCCGACACGACATTGATGGCCGTCACCTTCAGTTGCCGCTCCCACAACCAGTCGCGCAACGCCAGCGCGGACATGTAAGTGCGGTCGCGCCCCACCGCGTGCGCCGGCACGACCTGCACGACGTCCGCCGTCAAGCCCGCCGCGCGCAACGCGTCGCCCCCGACGTTGGCGACCGTGTTGAAAATATTCGTCGCCCCATCCGAACCCGCAATCGGGCCGCCCGTCGTAAAAACTTTTTCGTAATGCCCCGCGCGAAATTCCGCCGCCGCCGCGCCCAGCGCGTAACTGGGAAGCCAGCCTTCCACCACGAGAATTTTTGTTTCCACCCGCTGCGTCGGCGCGAGGAACGGCTGCACGTTGAAAATTATCAACCACGCGCCAAAAACAAAACCCGCCGCCAGCACCAGCCAGCCGCGCCGCGAAATTCCCCAGCGCGGACGCCGCGAAACGCAGCCGAAAAACTTACGTTTGTCCGGCGGCGTTAATGAATCTGTTTTCGGCAAGTTCACGGTTGAAATCAGTTCAGCCCTGGCGGCGCGCAATTTTTTTAGCCACCGCGCCCGCCGACGCGAACGCGTCCGATGTCGTCGCCGCCGCGATGTGTTTCATCAGCGCCGCGCCCGACCCCACGCCCAGCGCCGCGCGCGTGCGCTTCAATAATTCCAGATTCGCCAGCGCCGGTCGCCCGCCCTGCACCATGATTTGCTCGATCAGGTAACGATCCATCGCCTGCCGAAACGCCAAATCATCGTCCGGGAAAAGCCGTTCACGCGGCGACTGGAGCTGGCCTTGCAGCCATTGCAAAAACTGGCACACGGCCACGATGGTTTTTTTGCGGCGCTCCAACGAGCGGTCGGGCGAAATATTTTTATCACTGCTGCGCCAGCGCAGACGCGCGCCGGGGATTCGGCGGATCGGTTTTTCGCGACCGAACCCGATGAACACCGCATCATCCGTGGACCAGCCCAGCGGCTGATCCAAAAATCCACCCGCCCGGTCGTAAGCCGCCCGCCGAAAAATAATCTGCTGCATGAATGACCGACGCCAGCCCATGAGCAGCCCGTAGGCAAATTCCAGCCACGTTTCACGGTCGCGGCTCAACGCGTGCAGGCCGATGATTTTGTCCGCCGCGTCAATGATCCACGCATCGAACCGCAGCACGTCCGCCGCGTCCGGCTCCGCCGCGATGAGTTCGTGAAACGCAGCCACGCAATTCTCATCCAGCAAATCATCATCGGAAAAAACCCACACCCACGGCTCGCCCGTCAGCGCCACGCAACGATCCCAATGCCGCGCCAGCGCCGTGCCGCCCAAATTTTTTTCAAAGCGCTTAAAAACATAGGGCCGCGAACCCAGCGCCGCGCGGGCAATCGCGCCGATGTCGTCCGGGCTGGCATCATCGCAGACATAAAGATTGAACCGCTGATCCGTCTGCTGCGCGAGCGTCGCCAACGCCTTCGCCAGAAAGTCGCCCTTGTAGGCCGGGACGATGATGGCTAACGGCTGGTTGGCGGCGGATGGTTTCATGGCGTCAGTTTCAAGTTGAGATTTTGCAGCCTCAAGCCGCTCCGTTTTTTCCCTTCACCGGCACAAGCGCACGCAGGGCTGTGAAACATTTTCCGATGCGCGCCAGCGTCTCCAAATTGGGAAACGCCGCCGCCACCGTCAGCCATTCCGCGCGCAAGGCCGGTTCCGCCGACGGCGCAAAAGCCATTCCCCGCGCGTGGTTCGCCGCCCAGACCAGCCGCCACCAGTTCAGCAGCGAGCCTTCATTCCGGCACAGTTCGCCACGTAGTCGTGCATAGTTTTCCTCATGCAGAATCAGCCAGTGTTGCAGCAGCGGGTCCACAAAGCGCGCGCGATAATCGCGCTTGGAAATATTTTTGCTCGTCGTGGACTGGCCGTGGACACGGAACGTCGCCAGCTTTTCCGCGACGTGCGCCACGCCCGTGTTCGTGCCGATGCGCAGCCAGTATTCCGAATCACACCGCTGGATCATCTGCGGCTGCGGCAAACCAAATTCGCCCACAACCGAGCGGTGAAACAGCACCACCGTCGGCTCGCCCAAAAGATTCCAGTCCAAGTTTGCCGCCGCCGCGCGGGCAAACGCGCGGGCATCCAGAAACGAATCCTGCGCGCCGTAAATTTCTGCGAGCAACTGTTCATGCCGACCAAAATAATCTTTCAAGTCCGCCGCCACCGCGCCGTCAAATAGAACGTGCCGCCGACAAAATCCCAACCGCGCGCCGTGCTGCTCACACGCCGCCACCAGTCGTTCAAGGCAGCGGCTTTCCAGCAGGTCGTCTTGAAAAAGAAATTTGATCCACTCGCCGCGCGCGAGGCCGAGGCAATGGTTCCAGTTGCCCACGAGGCCAAGCCGCTTCGGGTTGCGATGAATTTTGAAACGCGCATCCGTCGCCGCGAAACTTTCCGCGATGGCCACCGTGCCGTCCGCTGATTCATCATCCACAATGATGACTTCAAAATCGCGCAAGGTCTGCGCCTGCAGGCTCACCAGACATTCGCGCAGAAATTCCGCGCCGTTGTAAGTCGGCACGCACACGCTCACGAGCGGCGGTTTGGCAGCGGGGGAATTCATTTTGCATTCCGCTTCTTTTCGGCGACGAGATCCGTCAAAACTTTTTCAATCCGGTCAATGCCCGCCTCCCGGCTCCAGCGGGTCAACACGGCGGCGCGGGATTTTTTCCGCAACGCTTCCGCCAGCCCCGGCTCGCCAAAAAATCTTTCGATGACGGCGGCCATGTTGCCCGGCGACGCGTCCGGCATGAGCAGTCCGTTCTCGCCCTCGATGATGCTTTCCCGCACGCCGCCCTCGGCGATAGCCAGCACCGGTGTGCTGCAGGCGTTCGCCTCCAGGGGTGCCAGTCCGAACGGCTCCAGTCGCGACGTGTAAAGCACCGCCGCCGCGCGCCTCAGCAACGGAATCAGTTCCGCATCCGGCACCATGACGCGCACCTCGAATTCCACCCCCAGCGTCGCCGCGCGCAGTTTTAGTTTGGCGACATACTCGGCGTTCGCGTTGTTGCCCACCCACACCAGCTTCGGCCGCAGCTCCGGGCGCACGCGCCCCAGCGCCTCGACCGCGCGATCCGCGCCCTTATGAAAATCCACCGCGCCGAAGCCCATCAAAAAATTTTCCGGCAAGTCAGCAGCGGGCTTGAAAAAATCTGTGTCAATGCCTAGGTAGCAAACTTCCGATTCCAGCCCGTAGCAGCGCAACACCGTTTCGCGGCTGTAAAATGAATTCACCAAGATGCGGTCGTAGGCCCGCGCGTTTTTGATCTCCTCGCGCATTTGCACCCGCTGCTGGACGTTCTTCAGCGCGTCAATCATCACGCCGGTAAAGCCCGCCTCGGGCGCGGCCCACCGCTGGTGCAGCATCGCCTCATAAAGCTGGCGCTTGGGCTCCTGAAGATAAACCGCGCACGGCATCCCGCCGAGTTCGTTCCCCAACGACGGCATGGCGGAAATCACGCAACTCGTCGCCAGCACCACATCAAAATGTCCGGCGCGAATCTGCGCCGCGCACGCTGCCACATGATCCCGGAGCGCCCGCACTTGGGCCGCCGTTGAAAAATAATCCATTGCCCAGCCGATGAACGGCAGCGTCTTTTTTTCCGGCGGCAGTGCCAACGGCAGCCCATGCTCCGGACAAAGTTTTGAGAGCGGCAGGTAGCGGCCATCAGCCATGGTCGGACACCACGCCTCGACCTCATGCCCGCGCTGGATTAGTCCCGCGACCTGGCCGTGAAACGCGCGCTTGCCGCCACCGCTCGGAAGATTATGCCAGACGGCTATGCGCATATTTTCAGCTGTTCGTTGATCACCGCCACGAGCTTGGCGGCCTGATTATCAATCGTATAAACCGTGCGGCTTTTCTGCCGTGCCGCCGCGCCCAGCCGCTGCCGCCGTTCCGGGTCAGCCTGCAAACTGGTGAGCGAGCGCGCCGCCGCCGACGTATCGCCGTGCGGCACGACCATGCCCGCATCGTCGCCCACAAATTCCGGCCCACCGCCGCTGTCCGCAAAACAGACCACCGGCAGCCCCTGCGCCCCCGCCTCCAGCATCGCCAGCGGAAAAACATCCTCACGCGAGGATAGAAAAAAAACATCCAGCCCCGCCATGAACTCTGCCGTGGCTGGGCGCGGCGGGAAAAAATGCACACGCGATTCCAGCCCCGCCTTCCGCAAGTCATAACGAATTTTGCGTTCGTCCGCGTCGCAAATAAATTTGCCCAGCCACGCAAAGCCGACGGGCTTTTCTGGAAACTCCGCCGCCAACCTCCTCGCCGTTGCCACGAAATGATCCGCCCCTTTCACCCAACTCACCGAGCCGCACATCCCGACGACAAACATTTCCTCCGCCCAGCCCGCCGTGCGCCGCAGCGCCGCGCGGCTGGCGTTTGAGTCGGGGTTGACCAACGCCGACGGCTGCAAAAATTCATAGACGACCCGGATTTTTTCCACCGGCACACCGCGCGCCACCAAGGCGTCTCGCACCATGGCGGAGGCGGCAATAAAAACATCCACCGCTCCCAGAGCGCGATCCAGTTGCCCCCAAGAATTGAATTCTGCCTGCACGAACGGCCCTTCGTGCATATTCCAGATCACGGGAATTCCCAGCCCCGCGCAGGCCGCGACTTCATTCGCCACGGCGGCGGTGTTGGCATAAATCAAATCCGGCCGCAACTGTGCCACGCGCCGGTGGATCTTTTCCCGCCAGCGCCGCGACCGGGGCGTCAGCGCCGCGCGCAGACGTTCCGGCAGATTGCGCCGCGTGGCGGTCTCCAAGTTGGTGGTCGGCACGGCGGCGGCGTAGTCCGCCTCCAGTTCCCCGCCGGTTTTCAAAAACAGTTCGCCGCGGTGCGCAGAATTTTCCTGCAACCAGCGCATCAAGAGCAGCAGCGCCAGCGGTGCGCCCGTGCGCGACGCCTCGTGGCCGAGGAACAGGATTTTTTTCCCAGGCTGGTTCATGGTTCAAGCGTATCGCTCCACGGCAGCACCGGCTGGACGAGGCCTTTGCGGACGTCATTGAAGATGAAGCCCGGACTGCCCACA
>JANOBC010000198.1:0-8018 GCA_031411455.1 Limisphaerales bacterium | reverse complement strand
CGGAGAATGGGGCGACGGTAATTTTTGAAAAACAACTGCCGAAAGACATTTCGGGAGACAGCCAAATGGAACAGCAACGAAGTGAGTTCAGAAATCTTGTTTCAAACCTGCCGGTCGGGCAAGAAGCGCCTGTTAAGCCGCTTAACATTGGAAAATATGGTAGTGGTAAATATCTGGTCGTCCCTCTTCAATTTGGGCTTCCTTTCGTAGAAGGTGCGCAAGAACCGCTGGTAGTCGCTGGCTTGCATTTCATCCGCCGCTCATTTGACGGGGGCTGGAATTACTTCATCGCCAACCGCACCGAGACAAATTTCGACGGCTGGGTTTCTCTCGCCCGTCCCGCAAAGTCGTTTGTCGTTCTTGATCCAATGACCGGCGCAACCGGAGTAGCGGCGACTCGGCAGAGCGCCGCAAACTCGACTGAAATTCATCTGCAACTGAAAGCGGGCGAGTCCGTGATTCTCCGCGCTTTCGCCGACAAAAAAGTGGAAGGCCCGGCGTGGAATTATTGGCAAACCAACGGTCAGCCCGTTGAAATCACCAGCCCGTGGAACGTGAAATTCCTCCTCGGCGGCCCGACGTTGCCCGCTGATTTCCAGACCGCCAAGCTCGCCTCGTGGACGACGTTCCCCGGCACGAACACGCAAGCCTTCGCCGGCACCGCGAAATACGAAACCACGTTCAACGCGCCTCGGAGGGACGAGTTACACGAGTCCCAAAACGAAGAATTTAAAAAATTAGGGACTCGTGGAACTCGTCCCTCCGAAAGTTTTGAAATCAATCTCGGCGACGTGCGCCAGAGTGCGCGGGTGCGCGTGAACGGCAAGGATTACGGCACGCTCATCACGCCGCCATTCCGCGTGGTCGTGGACAACCTGAAACCCACCGGCAACACGCTCGAAGTGGAAGTCACCAGCGTCGCCGCCAACCGCATCCGCGATCTCGACCGTCGCGGCGTGCCGTGGAAAACTTTCCGCGACATCAACATCGTGGACATCAATTACAAACCGTTCGACGCCTCCAACTGGCTGCTGACCGATTGCGGCCTGCTCGGCCCAGTCACGCTGACGCCGGCGACGGCGGAGAAATAAAAATCTGTAGCCGCCGACGTGAGTCGGCGCAAATTGAATCTTATTGAAATCAAATGGCGCGAACTGACGTTCGCGACTACAGATTTATTGAAGCCGCTCCAGCACTGCGAATAATTTCTCCGCGTCCATCAGATGTTTCTTTTGGCCATTCGTTGCGACCAAACAGAAGCCTTTGCCATAAGCGGGGCCGTTCACCACGCAGGCATCGGTGGCGCAGGTCGCAATCTGTTTCCGAGCTGAACGCAACGCATCCGCCCGCCCGCCGTCCGCCTCAAATTTCCAGCCGATGATTTTTGTTTTAGGAAACCAGCCACGCAATTCCGCGATGATTTTCGGCGTCGGCACGAGTTCCACGAAGAGGTTCCCGCCGCGCGTGGAAATTTTTTTAGAAGGTTTGAAGGCGATCAGCTTCCCCGTTGCCTCGCGCGTGAACATTTTTCCGAAAGTGAAATCGCTTACGGCGGACGCGTGAAAGATTGCATCCACTTTCTTGCCCGAAAATGATTTCAATTTCGTGCGCAGATCGCGCGTGGAGGAAAAAATCTTCACTGTCGCCGCGCGGCGTTCGCCCGGCCAGGTCGCGGATTCGCCGATGAGCAGCGTGACGTGATGGCCGTGCGCGGTGAGGAAATTCGCCAGCTCCGTGCCGAGCCGGCCGGTGAAAAAATTCGTGAGGCGGCGCACGTCGTCCAGCGATTCAAACGTCGGCCCAGCGGTGACGATGCAATTCATGTCGGAAGTTAAGCGCAAAGGGCGCGGCGGGCGCAAAACAAAACTGGCGGGCAGCGGCGGCGGTAACGAATCTGACGGAGGGGCGCGGATGAACTGCGCGCCAGCGTCTTGGAGTGCGGCAGTTCTCTGCCGCTTTGGCAGCAGCAGCCTCACAATGAAAAGCGGCAGAGGACTGCCGCAGTCCAAAACCTCGCGGAAGCAACCGGCCCGCCTGCTAAAAAATCAAACCGCTGTATTTTTGAATTTCTTGGCGGTAATTTTTTCATCGTTTCCTTTGCGCGGCTTCCGCGCCATCATCCGCGCATGATCGGCGCATTTCTCAACGCCCTCGGCATTCTGGTCGGCGCGCTCTTTGGTCTGACGACGCGTGCTCCGCTGACGGCGCGCGCGCAGAATTTTTTCAAAGTCGCGCTCGGCATCTTCACGGTGTTTTACGGGATGCGGTTGGTGGTGGAGAATCTTCAGGGCGATTTTATCTCGGCCATGAAGCAACTCGGCTTCGGAATGCTGGCCGTGCTACTGGGCTTCTGGCTTGGCAAAATTCTGCAATTGCAAAAACTTTCCAACCGCATCGGTCGCCACGCCGGCACGCTGCTGGCCAACGCACAAAAAAATCCGCCCGGCAAACCGGCGGACGGACTGCTGGCCGGGACGATTCTCTTTTGCGCCGCGCCGCTCGGCGTGATCGGGGCCGTGGCGGACGGCCTTTCGCCAACCGGATTTTTTTACCTACTACTCATCAAGGGCGTGATGGACGGTTTGGCGACGATGAGTTTTGTGAAAATTTTCCGCTGGCCGGCCGCGCTCGCGGCACTGCCGGTGTTTATATTTCTGAACTGCCTGACGCTGGTCGTGCATTTCGGCGCGCAGCCGTGGCTGGACGCCCACGCGGCGACCGCTTCGGTCAAAGTCGCCGCCGGATTGGTGACGTGCGTGGTTTCGCTGGTGATTTTTGAGGTGCGGCGGGTGGAATTGAATAGTTATCTGCCCGCAATTATTGTCGCACCTTTGTTGAAACTTTTTCTCGGTTGATTACTCTAATGCTGGCATGGGCAACAAACGGCGACGGACACCACATCAGAAGCAGATCCGGTTTCTTACGATTTTCTTTGGAGTCATCATGATTGCCGTGGCGATTGCCCTACTGCTGCTGTTCAACCGCCCGCCCGGCGTTCACTGAATCAGGCCGCGCTTCCGCAGCATCGCTTCCATCGCCTTATCCATCAGAAAATCCGCCAGCGGTTTCGTGGCCTCGTCGAGCGCGGCGACGGCGGTTTTCAACCGGTTCAAATCACCCGCGCCCGTCGCCGGATTCTCGGTGGCCAACGCCTGTTCAACTTCGTTGGCGGCGGCGGAAACGCTTTCAATGTAATTTTGTTCCAGCTCGCTGGCGTTGCTGGTTAACGCTGATTTTGTCGCGGCCAAGGCTTCTTTCGCCTTCAACTTTGATTCAATCCAGCGGCGCGCGGCCAAATCCTCGAACGCGTGCTCCACGGATTCCTCCACCATCTGTTGCACCGCCGCGTCATCTACATCCACGGCGGATTTCATTTCGACAATTTTTTCTTTACCGGTCTTCGTGTCGCGCGCGAGGACATGGAGAATTCCATTCGCATCAATTTCAAACTGCACGCCCACGCGCGGCACACCGCGCGGCGCGGCCTCGAATTCCAGCGTGAACTTGCCGAGGCTCCAGTTGTCCTGCGCGCGCTCGCGTTCGCCCTGCAAGACGTGGATGAGCATGTCGCGCTGAAAATCCATCGCCGTCGTGAACAGCTCGCCCGCCTTGAGTGGAATGGTCGAGTTGCGCGGGATCAAAACATTCATCAAGCCGCCAAACGTTTCGAGGCCGAGCGAGAGCGGGGTGATATCGAGCAGCAAAACATTTTTGAATTCCCCCGAAAGAATCGCCGCCTGAATCGCGGCGCCGAGCGCCACGGCTTCGTCGGGATTTTGCGAGGTGTTCAACTGCGGCCCGCTCGCCTTGTGATAATCCTGACCGAGCCGCAGGCTTCCGCGCGTCTCTTCAAAATCCGCGCAGCCAAAAAGTTCACCGACAAATTTCCGCACCAGCGGCATCCGCGTCTGCCCGCCGACGAGAATGACTTGGTCCAAATCTTTGGCCTCCAGCTTCGCATCGGCGAGCGCGCGGAGGCAGTGCGGGCGGGTGCGGGCGATGATATCGCGGGTGAGATTTTCCAGCTCGGTGCGCGTGAGGTTGTAGCGGAAAGAAAATTCCGGCGTGAGAAACGGCAGTGCGATTTCCGCTTCGGTTTCAGCGGAAAGTTTTATCTTGGCCATCTCTGCCGCCTCGCGGACGCGTGAAATGATGGGTGCCGACAGGTCAGTTTTTCCGGCGGCCTTGATTTTCCCGATCAAAAAATCCACGAGCGCCCGGTCCAGATCATCGCCGCCGAGCCGCGTGTTGCCATTGGTGGCGAGCACTTGAAAAACGCCCGCGTTCAATTCCAAAATCGAAAGGTCAAATGTGCCGCCGCCCAAATCAAACACCGCGATCTTGGATTTCTCCTTCAATTTGTCCAAGCCGTAAGCCAGCGCGGCGGCGGTCGGTTCGTTGACGATGCGTTCGACGGTGAAGCCCGCCAGTTCGCCCGCGCGTTTGGTGGCGTTGCGCTGGGCGTCGTTGAAATACGCCGGCACGGTGATGACGGCGCGCGTGACGGCTTCGCCGAAATAATCTTCGGCATCTTGCTTCAACTTTTTCAAAACTTCGGACGAGACTTCTTCGGGAGAATAATTTTTCGCATGAATCGGAATAGCCACTGCGCCGCCATCGTTTTGGACGGGATACGTCACGAGCATTTCTTCGCTGGAAACATCCGCGCCGCGCCGACCCGTGAAACGTTTCACGGAATAAACCGTCTCCGCCGGTTTTACCAAGCGCACACGATTTGCTTCGTGGCCGACGATTGGCGCAGCGGTGGCGGACGGAAAATGCACGACGGATGGCGTAAGGCGTCGGCCCTGGGCGTCCGCAATGACAAGCGGGATGCCCGAATCCACCGTGGCGACGAGGGAATTCGTGGTGCCTAAATCTATGCCGACAATCTTGCTCATGTTGAAAGAAGAATTTAACCGCTAATCTGCGCTGATAAACGCTAATTTTTCTGCCGCCTCCCAATCAGCGAAGATGAGCGCAGATTAACGGTTAAAAATTGGTCGGAAAAAATTGTGCGGTTTTCATTTTCGCGGGTGCTATAACTTGAAAAACATGACGCCTCAATATGACGCCTGATTGCGAACTGCTCGCCACTTTTGCGCGGACGAATTCCGAGGACGCCTTCGCCGAAGTGGTGAAACGCCACGTCAGCCTTGTCTATTCCGCTGCGCTCCGGCAGGTCGGCGGCGACGGGCATCTGGCGCAAGACGTGGCGCAAGCGGTCTTCTCCGATCTGGCGCGCAAGGCCGCCGCGCTTTCCCGGCACCAGAATCTTTCCGGCTGGCTCTACACCAGCGCGCATTTTGCCGCCGCCAAAATTATCCGCACCGAAACCCGCCGCCGCGACCGCGAGGAAAAATTTATGCGCGAACCCACGAATGATAGTGGGACAGGCGTCTCGCCTGTCCAGTCCGCGAATGAAATCGAATGGGAAAATCTCCGCCCCGTGCTGGACGCCGCGATGCACGAACTCAAAGACGCCGACCGTGAAGCCATCCTGCTGCGCTATTTTGAAAACCGTCCGTTCGCCGAAGTCGGCGCGAAAATTGGCCTGAACGAAAATGCCGCGCGGATGCGGGTGGACCGGGCGGTGGAAAAACTCCGCGCGATTCTGGCGCAACGCGGCCTGACCGCCGGAGCAACTCTGGCCTCGGTAATTTCCGCCAACGCCGTGCAAGCCGCGCCCGCCGGGATCGCCGCCACCATTTCCGCCGCCGCCGCGCTGGCCGGAACTGCCGTCCACACCACCACCCTCATTGCCGCCACTAAAACTATTGTTATGACTACGCTCCAAAAAACCCTCATCACCGCCACTGTCGCCATACTCGCTGGCGCAGGAATCTACGAAGCACATCAGGCCATGCAACTGCGCGAGCAAAACCAAACGCTCCAACAACAACAAGCACCGCTCGCGGAACAATTGACGAAGCTGCAAACCGAGAACGAACGCCTTTCCAACCAAGTCGCCCAAGCCAAGGATTCGCAAGCGTTGTCCAAAGCGCAGTTCAGCGAATTGTTAAAGCTGCGTGGAAAAGCTGGCGTGGCTCAAGCTGATTCTCACGAGTTAGCCAAGTTAAAATCCACGCTGGCCCAGCAAGCTGGACAGATGCCGGACTACATGACAAATGCCATTGCCACGGGCCTAGGAACCGCTGAAAAATTTAAGATGAAGGATGCACAAGCCAAGCTTGCCCGTATGAAAAAAACTCTCGGCCTGACGGACGAGCAAACGCAAGCCATCAGCGACGTCATGCAGCGGCATATCAAAAAGCAGACAGAATTAACCATGCAGTCAATTACTGGAAAAATGACACCGGGACAGCAACAGGCTTTAATCGCCGAGGGAGGCAATCAAGATGATGAAATCAAAGCACTCTTCACCGTTGAACAACTGGCCGCTTACTCGGAATATCAGCAAGCCGAGAAAACATTTGCCGCCGACCAATCGGCAAGTGGCGATGCGAGCCGGTTGGCGGACGACTTCAATCTTTCCAAGGAGCAGCAGGAACAAATTCGCGCAGCGTTCTACGAGATGAATCTGAACCAACAGGCCAGCGTGAATACGAAAGCCATCGCCGCCGCCAAAAAAGGCGGCAATCTTACGGACTACATCGGCATGAGCATTGAACTTTCAAAATCACAGCTTGAAGAAAAACTTAAAATTCTCGGCACGGTTCTCACAGCGGAACAAATCAACACTTACCGCGAGGAACAACTGAACCGAATCAAAACAATGGAAGCAGGCATGAGTATGCTTGTCCCGCAAAAGCCGGCTGGAACGAAAAATTAAATTCTGGTCTGTGGCCTGCGGTGGCCAGCGCCGCGCGACACCGCAGTCGTGCGGACGGAAATTTTTCTGATTCACCTTGCGCCGCGTGCGCCCGCAAGTGCCAGAGGGCTGGCGCAGTCCAAGACGCTGCGCGCTGTTCTGTGTCGCGGAGCGACTGCCGGAAATTAGCCAGACACGCAGTGTCTGGTCTCGGCAAAATAAAAATCCGTCCTGAAGGGACGATGGAAATACGTCAACGAAATCACCGGTGAAAATTTTCCTCCGTCCCGCCGGGACGGAAGTTATATTTGCGGTCACTACCAGACACTCCGTATCTGGCTAATTTCCATCCGCCGCTGCGCGGCTACGGGCGGAAAAACTTAAACCAACGCTTCCTCTTCCTTGACGGCCTGCGTCTTCAATTCATCCAGCGCGCGGAAACGGCTGGCGGCGAATCCGGCTTCCACGCCGAGTTTATTCGTCGGATTGTAGATGCTCACGAGCAGGATGGATTGCTCCAACACGCGGCGCATATCCATGATGAGTTCGTCCGCGCGCACGCCCACGCGCACGGCGCGGACGACATAGACGGTCTCCAGCACGGGCAATTGCAGGTAAAGCTGCTTGACCGACTCCGGCCACTTGTCGTCTACCAAAACAACTTTTTGTCCAACGTTGAACATGATTTTATTTCGTAGCCGCCGATGTCAATCGGCGCATTTCTCGGATGGGTAAAATTAGAGCGGACTCACGTCCGCTGCTACAAGGATTAATTAATACGGCAGCGGAAATTTTGCCGTCAGTTCGCGCACACGGTTGCGGACGTTGTGCGCGGCGTCCACGTTTTTGATATCCATCAGGACTTCCGAAATCATGTCGGCGATGGCGGCCATCTCCGCTTCTTTCATGCCGCGCGTGGTGCAGGCGGGCGTGCCGAGGCGGATGCCGCTCGCTTGGAACGGCGAGCGCGTTTCGTTCGGGATCGTATTTTTATTCACCGTGATTCCCGCTTCGTCCAATGCGATTTGCGAATCTTTTCCCGTGATGCCTTTCGCGCCCACGTCCACGAGCATCAAGTGGTTGTCCGTGCCGCCGCTGACGAGGCGGTAACCGTTGCGCGTCATGCCGGCGGCGAGCGCGGCGGCGTTTTTCACAATTTGCTGCTGATACGATTTGAAGCTCGGTTGCAGCGCTTCGTGGAAGCAAACCGCCTTGGCCGCGATGACATGTTCAAGCGGGCCGCCTT
>JANOBC010000197.1:0-26920 GCA_031411455.1 Limisphaerales bacterium | reverse complement strand
GCAATGACATCTTTAACAATGTCGTGGGCAATCCACGGGTTCGGAATCATTTCCAGCAACTGCCGTGTGGCGAACACGGGATCAACACCCGCATCCGTGCTGGTTCGATATTTCCGTCCCGACTCCTTGAGCAGTTCTGCTTTCTCGCCCAATGTCACCAGAATTTCCGCGTCCTGTGAATCCGCTTCCGCCAATTGCAAATTCCGCTCCGCTGAAAAATCCGCCTGCGTCCAGTCAATCCGGCTCACGATGTCCGTCTCGTAACTCACTTCGCGCCATTTCGTGCCTTGCTGGATGACAAACTTCGGCAGGTAAATTTTTCCGGCGAACTTCTTGAACTTATCCCGCAGTTCAATCAATTCATCGCCTTGATCTTCGCCCTCCGGCGAATCCAGAATCACCTGACCCGCCAAGTCGCCCAAGCCTTCGCGACCGAAACCTTCACGAACCGCGTCCACCAGCAACTTGGCTTTTTGGCGGAAGCAAAAGACATAGCTCTCGTCCAGTTCCTTGATTTTGGTTTTGCGTGCGCCCGGCTGACGCAGAATCCGCCCGATCAGTTGCGTGAGGTTATTCTTCGACGCCGGATTGGTGAGAATCGTCAGCACATACGCGAACGCGCAATCCCAGCCTTCCTGCAATGCCTGCTTGGTGATGATGTAACGCACTGCGCAATTCCGCGCGAACAGGTTCAAGCCCTCGATGTCATCCTTATCGCTGGATTTAACCGCGACTTCATCAGCGGCAATCCCACAGTCCCGCACCAGAAATTCCCGCACATCCTCCGCGTGGATAAAATTCCCACCGCGCTGATCTTTGCCGGTGCGCTCCACTTGGATAAGGCAAATCGGGCGAATGTAATTGCCCATGTTCGCTTCGTATTTTTTCGCTGCCGCCTCCAATGCGTCACGTTTGACCTTGCTCGCCAACATCGTGTTTTGCCAGCGCGTGCTTTCCTTGTTGTTGATGTGCAAGTCCAGCTTGATCATTTCCTCGCGCTTCAATTCCAGGCCCTTGATGTCCACCAGCACATTGCTGTCATCCGTCGGTGTGGCGGACAGCTCCACAATCACGGACGGATTCAGCCCGCGCAAGGTGTCCTGCGCCATCTCACTGTAAGCCTTGTGGCCTTCATCCAAAATAATGATGGGCGAAAGAATCCGCAGCGTGTTGCCCAACGAAGTTTTCACCTGCCGCTGGAAAAGTCCCTTGCCATCGCCGAACGCATCCAGATTCGGAAACCGTTCCAGCAATTTAGCGTGGCCTTGCACATCGTCATCTTTCGGGAAAAAAGCACTGAACCCGCCGCTGTCCTTGAAAACTTTCAGCGTCTCTTTGTTCTGCCGCGAGGCCGACGGCAGCATCAGCGTCAGCACCACCAGATTTTCCGCGATGTCTTCCGGCGTGAAGCGATCCGTCTTTTCGTAAATCACCGTGCGCCCGCCGCTCGCGATGTCCAGCACCTGCCGGTAGGAATGGTCGCGGTTGCGCAGATGCTCAATCGTCTGCCGGTAAATCTGCGTGGTCGGCATGACCCACAGCACGAGGCCGGTCTGCTTTTGCCGGTAACTGCGGTTCACGAGGTCAACCGTGTGCGCCGCCAGCAACGTCTTGCCGCCCCCCGTTGGGATTTTCAGGCAGAAATTCGGCAACGCCTCGCCGATGCCGTTCTTACGCGAACGATAATTCTTTCCGCCAATTTCTTCCCACGCTTTCAACGGCACATCCAGCGCCGCTTCTTTGCCGATCGCCGCGACGACCTTTTCATTTTTCACGCGCCAGTTTTTCAGCGCTTCGAGATACGCCTTTACCCGCTTGAGCGTGTTCTGCTGGTATTCCTTGAGTTCCATGGCGGCTAATTGGAAATGGGGAGCGCAACCGTCCCGGTTGCTCCGGTCGGCGTCGCGCCGACCGGCTCGAACGCGCAAAACGCCATGTTAGTCCGTGCAATCCTCGAACGCACAATGTGTCCGGCGCGACGCCGGACACTGCACGCGGGACGCGTGCGCTCCCCATGAAAATACGTTTTCATGTCGCCAGCTTGTAGATTTCAAACGGCAACTGCGCGAAGTCTATCCGCAGCGCGTCGAGTTGTTCCTGGTCCAGATACTTCGTGGGTGCGAACACCAGCCGCCGCTTGTCTTTGATTTTGCCAAGGCTCTCCGCGCGCTCCAGCGTGAGGGCAGTTTTTTTCAGATGGTCTATGTCCGGCTGGTAAAAGAGATAAACCTCGTGCGTTTTGGATTCGCCGACGAACGACCGCTTCTCATTCAGCTTGCGCTCGTCGAACTCCTCGCCGGTGGCGGTGTAGAAAACGTAGCGCGCCAGTTCGAGGTAGCTGGGCAGATTCTTGCCATCCAAGATGCTGTCCAGTTCAATCGCCTTGCCCAGCTCGAAATAACTGAACGTGCCGCCCAGCCCGCGTTTCAAATTCTCGTCGCTCGCGCCTTTCACGCCTTTGATGACGCGCCGCACGCGCTCTGCCGTGATGGTGTCCGCGTAATCCTCGCACTCGACGAGGATGAATTTGCGATTGCCGCCGTCTTCCTTGTTCAACGCGAGCACGGCGTGCGCCGTGGTGGCTGAACCTCCAAATGAATCTAGAACGATTGAATCTTTACATGTCGAAATAGAAATCAAATCACGAATCAAATCTACTGGCTTTGGATTACTGAAAATCTTCTCGCCAAAAATCGCCTTAATCTGACCTGTCCCGTTGCCGCTACTATATTCAGGCTTGTAAAATATTGTCTTTGGCTTTTTGGATGGCAAATCTCCAAGGGAAGGTCGTTGCTTTTTGTAGAGGCTGACTTCTTTGCCATCGCGCACAACAATCAGGTTGTAGGTTTCTAAAAGAATTTTCCTCTTACTCCACCGCCATGACATCTCTTGACCATCAGTGATTGGGAGAATCTTGATGTCCGAGGAACTCTCGCGCTCAAGACGAACATCGTTTGAGTTGGAGATGTAGATTGGGAAGAACAAGTTTTGACGTTTTTCTCTCGGTGCATTGCCTCCTGTAGATTTTAGATTCGCTCCTCTTTTGAAGAAACCAATATCGTCTGTCTCCCAAACCTCCATTTCTTCCTCATCAACACTAAATTCACCAAGCGTGACGGAGTCGCGGTTGCGAGCAAAGACCGCAACGTATTCATGCGTTCCAGCAAAGCCAAACTCGTCTTGGTTTCCTTTCAAATTCATCACCGTCGGCAAGAGTGCTAAAAAGTTTTCCTCCCCGAATACTTCGTCCATTACCGCCCGTAGGCGATGAACCTCATTGTCATCAATGCTGATAAAAATCACGCCGTCATCGCGCAGCAATTCTTTCAGCAGTTTCAAACGCGGCATTAACATGCACAGCCATTTGTCGTGGCGCGTGAGGTCTTCACGATCCACGGCTTTGCCGAGCCATTCCTGCATCATCGGCGAGTTGACGTTGTCGTTGTAAGCCCAGCCTTCGTTGCCGGTGTTGTAGGGCGGGTCAATGTAGATGCACTTCACCTGGCCGGCGTAGGTGGGCAGCAGCGCCTTCAACGCCTTGAGGTTGTCGCCGTGGATGATGAGGTTGTCGTCCAGCCGCACCTTGTCTGTGAGGCTCTTGTCCTTCTTCGGCACCAGTTCGTGATACTTGACCGAGAGATGATAATTCTGGACGAGCGCTTTCCCCTTAAAATCGAGTGTGGCCATTTTTGTCGCGTGATTGCTCGCGCAATTGCGACAACGGGAAATTCTAAAAACGAAAAGGCGCGAACTCGTCGCACCCTGGTCCGAGGCACCGCGAAGCGCCTTGCACAGAAGCACGCCAAGCCGCGCCCATTTGGGCGCGCTCGGTCGGTGTCTGTGCAGGGCTTGGAAAATTCGCGGTTTTCGGACCAGCCCGTAGCCGTAGCTACGCAAAATTGTTAATTAAAAATATTTTATCGTTTGGATTTTTATCGGACGCGGAAAGACTAGCGCGATTGGCGGGCAGTGCAAGTGCGGGGATTGCTGGGGCGCGTCGGCACGGTTCACTTTTTCCGGCAACGGAAGAGATTTTAGTGAGCCAGATTGATTGTGTAAGGTTCTTCCCGCAAGAATTGGGCAAAATCTGCGGTGATGCGTTGAATGACCGGATCAATCGGATAAATCTGTCCGTCCACGACCTGAATGGCATTGCGAGGAAACAGATCAAATAGCAACAGGCCGCTTTTGACATCGTAATACGCACCATCGGCAATTTTTTCAAAACCTTTGGCCAGCATCAATTCATCCAGCGCGGTCTGGGTGGGTGGCAGGCCTTTGATGGCCGGTTGGGAAGTCACGATGACGGGTTTGCCGCCGATGAGAACGATTCGCTCCAGCCGGATGTCATCATTGAAAATCTGGTTTTGCAGATCCAGCCGGTCGAGATATTCAGAAGGCGTTGCGCCCCGGGAGTTGGAACCCAAGGCGATGCCGTAACCCAACTGGCGGTTCAATAATGTGGCCTTGAAGTAACGCTGCTTGCGTTCGTGAAAATAAACCTGATGTTCGCCGCCCCGGGAAAATTCCGGCGGCAACCGTCCGCCTAGCTTCCGGTTTTCTTTGGCCCACTGGATGAGCCGCCGTTGCTCTGCTTCAACACGTTTTGTGCGACCGGTGTGAGCGGCATCGTGGTCTGGAGCTGGCGCACCGCCTCCACGCGTGAAGTGAGCGCATGATTCAAGCGGCCTGCCAAGGTGGGCCACGACCGCTGTCCGTTGGTCATAGGGCGTTGCATTTATGGTCAAAAGTATAGCAGAACACCGCTGGTTCGCGAGTGGTTTTATTGGCGCAAAACGTGGCGATCGGCCAGCGCGCCGCGACAAAAGATTAGACCCCGGATGCCGCGCGACCTCCGGGGTTTTGAATTATGCGCGTGCGCTTTTTACTGCGACAGGCGGAAGAAGACCGTCGGGTTGGCGGGGTTGATGGTCACGCCCACGGGACTGCTGCCGCCGCCGGGATAATCAAACCAGTTGGTTTTCAGACCGGTGGTCAGGTTGTTGGTTTGCGATTGCAGTTTGAAACTGGCATCCGTCCACGAGAACGTCAGCGTGCTGCCGGACTTCGCGACGTTCAAGGTGGGCGGGGCGACGACGCCCGTGGACACGACGGACAAAACGCCATTGGTCGGATTGAAGGCGTAGGCGAGGTTCACGCCGGGGCTGCCGCTGATGCTGCTGAAATTTCCGGTGAACGCACCAGCGTTGAAATTGGTGAACGTATCGCCAGCAATCAAAGCCCCGCCCACATTGGCCACGGTGAGCGTCCCGCCGTAATTGACGGTGCTCAAGCTCGCCTCCACCAAATCCTGCCCGACGCCTTTGTTGATTTCGATGGTCGTGTTGCCGGCGAGCGTGAGCGTATTGCTGATGGTCAGCGTGCCGATGGCCGCATTGCCGGGCGCGAGATTGCCGCCCGCTTGAACGGTGATTGCGCCGAGGATGATGCCGCTGCCGCCGAGGGTGCCGGAAGTTTTCACGGTGACGATGTTCGTTCCCGTGCCACTGCCGGCGGGGTTGTTCACAAGCAACGTCCCGGCGTTGACGCTGGCGCCACCGGTGAAAACATTCGCGCCAGTCACTGTGACCGTGCCGCTGTTAGTTTTGATGAGCGTGACGGCTCCGGCGAGTTTGGTGGAGCAGGTGCCGCTGCGAAATTCCAGATTGGTGAGGACGGTCAGAGTTTTTGAAGTGCTGCCGGTATTGAGAATGGAGCCGTTGTTGTCGAGGATGACGGTGCTGACGGTTTCGTTGTGAGCCAGCAATTCAAACGTGCCGCCCGCGACGAGGATGGTGGCGTTGGATTGAATTTGCGTGTCTTTGCCGAGCCGCAACGTGCCGCTGTTCGTGATAGTGATGGTGACGCCGGGCAAGCCGTTGCCGACGCCGGAGTGTCCGAGTTCAAGCACACCCGCGCTGATGAGCACCGGCCCGGAAAATGTATCGGAGCCGCCACCGTTCGTGAGCACCACAGTGCTGGCGGTGGTCTTGGTCAAGCCGGCGGTTCCCGCGAGGTTCGGAAAAATAAACCCGCTGCGAAAATCGTAAGTCGCGCCGTTGTTGGTGAGCGCCTGCGAACTGCTGGCCGAAAGAACCTGCGCGCCGTTGTCGAGAACGAAGCCGCCGATGGTTTCGCTTTTCCCGCCAGAATCATAAGTGCTGCCATCCACGGTGACGATGCCTGTATCGGCAATCTGTTCGGACGCGCCCATCACTACCGTGGCGCCGTTGGTGATGGTAAGATTGCCTGGAATCACCAAGCGTCCAGTGGTGGTGCCGATGACTAGTGTGCCAGCGCCGACGACGGTCGGTCCGGCGTTCACATTCGCCGCGCCCGGTTTCAAAACCAACGTGCCCGCGCCCAATTTGGTGAAGCTGGTTCCCGACAGAACCACGAGGTTAGTCGCAAACACGCCGCTAGCAACGGTGAGGGTGGGCGTGCCGACCAGATTAATTTTGCTCGTTGTGGAACTGCCCGCCGCCAAGTTGTAGCCGCTGCTACCGGCGGCGTTGAACGTTATGTTGCCCACGGAATTCGTGGTGACGGTCGGCACGGTCACAGTGGCGGCCGCGCCGCTGCCCGCGCCAAACGTGGCGTTGTCCGGCGTGGCGTTGTTCCAGGTGACGTTGGCCGCGCCGTCCCACCAATTAATGCTTCCATTTGCTGTTGTCCAGTTGCCCGCGCCATCTTGGGCGGCGGGTGTATTGGTATCGGCGTCCCACGTAAGATTCGTGGCCTGCACGCCAAAGGCGCACAGGAGGGTTGCCAGGCTGGTGGCGAAGGACAATTTCAGGTTGGTTGTTTTCATAGGTTTATTTTTTATTGATGAGAAGGGATTCGCGGAGGTGGGCCGGAGTGACCGACTCGGCAAAAACCGGCGTCAAGGCAAGCGCGCTGGCGATGGAGAAAAACATTCTGGGCATGAAAACACTCTACCGGATTGCCGGAGTCTCCGCCCCTGCCGTTCCTGCAAATCGTTTTGAAGTTTGTGCAGCCACTAACGCACCGTTTATGCAGACGGGAGGCACTCAAGAAGAGCAAATAATTTGGCGCTAATTCGATTGTCCGAAACTCAAAAGTTGGGAACGCTTAACGCTTCCAGAGCTTTCTTCTCGCGGCGCGAGATTAAAATTGGAAAGTTTTTTACAGACCATGAAAATAAATTTTATCTCCACGTTCTCACTGGCAGCTTTGCTGGCCCTGAATTGTTTTACGCCTGCCGCCTTGGGCCAAGCTGCCGCCGTTAATACTGAACAGAAACGCGCCGCTGAATGGGTCGGTGCTTTGAAATTGGAGGAGGCCACGAAAGCCGCGCGGGTCACCGCCGTCGTCGCCACGCATCTCCAGGCCGTGCGCGACTGGCATAATTCTCATCCCTTCACGAACGTCCCGGCGGGCATCAATCCCGTCACCGGCAACAAACTCAATGACCTTGACCGGCAGGTCATCGCTGATTCCGCGTTGCCGAAATCCGTCCACGAAAATCTGATGGCCGGCCTCCGTAAAGATTTGAGCGAAGAACAAGTCGCAGCGGTGCTGGACAAATACACCATCGGTAAAGTGGCGTTCACGCTGAACGGCTACCGCGCCATCGTGCCGGACCTCAAGCCGGAGGAGGAAAAAACCATTCGCGGTTTTCTGGAAACGGCGCGTGAACAGGCCGTGGACTACAAAAATGTGAAGGAGATTTCCGTCATTTTTGAAATTTACAAAACCAAGTCCGAGCAATACCTGAACGCCAACGGACGCAGTTGGAAACAGCTCTACCAAGATTACACCACCGCCATCAAGGCGGCGAAGGCGGCGAAGGCCGCGACGAATTCCGTCCCGGCGACGAAGTGAGGCGGCGGGTTTCCCCGCTCGCGTCACTTCGCGGTTTAATGGCTTGGCGGCACGTTAAAAACTAAATCCCAGCAGCAGCCGCACGTTCAGCCGTTCGTGGCCTTCGAGTTCGACGCCACCGCTGCCGTCCGGGTCGCCGGTGAAATTTGCGCCGTAAATCTGCGGCATGACCGAGAGCGTCGCCCACCATTTCTGACGGTGATAACTGATGACCGGGCCAAGATAAACGGCGGTGTTCTCCCATTCTTTGTATTCGGGAATCTCGTTATGGTCGCGCAGTTCGACCCCCACCGACCAGCGATGCGTCAGTTGATAGGCGAGGCCGGCGGACAATTCCACTTCACCTTCCATCTCGCGAAAATTATCTCCCCACTCGGTCGCGTGCGTCAGGTTCACCGCCCACTTCCAATCGCCGTGACGTTGGCCGATAATTATTTTTTGCTCCAGCTCGGCGTTGTGTCCGTCATAAGTCGGTTCGAGATATAACGTGAGGCCGACGGGATTATTTGCGGGGTCGAGCACCAAGTAGCGGTTCTCCAGCGAGATGCCAGACCAATGATACTTGGAGGCCGTTTCGCCGGAGGCCGGGTCGCGAAAACTTTCGTAGTCGTTGTTGATGTAAAGCCCCGCCGTGTAGCGGTCGGTGAAACCGTGCTCCACCTCGGTGCGGAATTGCCAGCGCTGATAATCTTTCTGGCCGACCGCCGAGTTGCGGATGAGCCGCGAGGTGATGGACTGCTCGATTTCCCAATCGCCCTTCGGCTCGGTCTCCGGCTCGTAGGTGTAGGTGAAGAGTTTATTGTCGGCGATAGCGGAGGTGCCAAACAGCACGGCGGACGTGATGACGGCGAACCAATTTATATTCTTCATGCACGAGAGATTACGCGCAGAGAAAAAATTCCGCTGCCGGATGTTTGCGGAAGATTGTCGCGCGTTTGCGCAGCGCGGTGGGAACTGACGGAGCGTTGCGAAAAGTTGGCGGCGGCTTGTGGTTCAGCCGTTTTTCTGCGCGGGCGTCTTCAGCGGATACAAACCCGGACAGCAGCCGAAGGTCTCGTGGAACGCCGCGCTGAAATGGCTCAAGCTATTGTAGCCGACCTCGGTCGCAGCCTCGGTGACATTGTGTTCGCCGGCCTTGAGCAGTTCCGCCGCGCGCTCCATGCGGAGTTCGCGCAGATGCTGCGTGATGGTGTGGCCGGTCTGCGCGGAAAAAATCCGGCTCAAATAAAAATGGCTGCAACCGATCTTCTTGCCCAGCTCCTCCAGCGATGGCGGCTCGGCGAGATCTTGCTTCAGCAGAAAAATCACCTGCTCGACGCGTTCCTGCCCGACGCGCTGCTGGCGGGTGCAGAACATTTCCGTCTCTGGCGGCGGCGAGAGCAAAAACGTGACGGCGAGTTCCAGCGCCTTGCATTGATACCACAGCGCCTGTGCCGTGGCATAAACCGGCGGCTGCCGCAGTGTGGCGATGAGTTGCTGCTGCGCCGCGCCAAGTCGCACGGGCGTGCTGGCGACGATTTTGCCGGGAGAATTTTCAATCGCCCCCTTCACGATGGGATGCAGCACGCCCTCCATGCCCGTGAGATGTTTGGCGAGAAACGCGCCGGAAAATTCTACGGTAAGAAATTGGTGCTGCTCGTTCGCCGCGCGCTTCGCGATGAGCGGTTCATCGTGGCGGTGATAAAACCCCGCCGTGCCGGGCGTGAATTCCGCGCGGCGATTTTTCCCGGCCACAAATCCGTGACCGTCCAGATTCAAACACAACTCCACGCAGCCGGGATGGAAGCTCGCCGCCCAATCAAACTCGCGCTTCGCAAAAAAATCATGCCACTCGATGCTGTAGCCCGCGCCGTGAAAACTGCCGAATAGCGGTTGCCAGCCCTTGCCGACATCGCGCCACGCGCTGGCTTCGGAAAATGTGCGGCTGATTTTCAAGCAGCGACAAAAATTATTCCCCGCCAAGTTTCTTTTCCCACGCTGCGACTTTTTTCAGCAAGTCGGGCAGGCGTTGGAGGGCGATGACGATGCGCTTGGCCTGACGATCCGACTGTGCGGGCATGCCGAGGACTTTTTCGCCCGGGGCGATGTCTGTCAGCACGCCAGACTTCGCGCCGATGATGACGCCGTCGCCGATTTTAAGATGGCCGGACAGGCCGGCCTGACTCGCGATGACGACGTAGTTGCCGATCTTCGTGCTGCCCGCCATGCCGACCTGGCCCATGATGACGCAATGTTCACCAATCTGCAGGTTGTGTGCGACCTGCACGAGATTGTCAATTTTTGTGCCCTTGCCGATGATGGTCGGACTGAGCGCGCCACGGTCAATGCACGTATTCGCGCCAATTTCCACATCGTCGCCGATGATGACGTTACCGATCTGCGGAATTTTGCGCTGGATACCGGAATCAAAAACGTAGCCAAATCCGTCTGCACCGATGACTGTGCCGGCGTGGATGCGCACGCGTTGGCCAATCTGCATCCGGTCGTAAATGGTGACATTTGGAAAAATTTTTGTTTCTTCACCAATCACCGAATCATCGCCGATGGAAATATTGGAAAGCAAAACGCAGTTCGCGCCAATCTTCACGCGCTCGCCAATCGTGCAATGCGGCCCGATGTGTGCCGTGGCATCCACCTGCGCCGACTTGGCAACGGCGGCAGACGGATGAATGCCCGCCGCGAATTTTGGCTCGGGAAAAAAGATGGCCACCGCCTTGGCATACGCCACGCGGGGGTTCGCCACGCGGATAACGATTTTGCTGGTCGAGGAAAATTCCTTACCCGCGATGATGGCGGTGGCTGCGCTGGCTTCGGCGGCGGCAAAGTAGGCCGCGCTCTCCGCAAAGGTGAGGTCGCCCGGCTTGGCGTGACTGGCGTTGGCGAAGCCGGTGAGCGTGGCGTTGGCGTCGCCGAGGAGTTCGCCGCCGAGTTGTTTCGCGATTTCTGCTGTGGTGAAATTCATCCGCTTAATTTGTTCGGCTCACTATAAAGACGGATGAAGCCAGTTCAACTTTTTACTGATGAGTGACGAGTGCTGCGTGACCGGACAAAGGCCGCTGGATTTGTTCGCGCAGCACTAGTCAGTAAAAGCTGGCGCGCAAAATCACCTTGAACGACGGCAGCGCTATGGCCGCTGCCGGGCGCGGCGGGTGCGCTGTTCCGTCACCATCTGGTCGTAGGCGGCGAGCTGGTTGGTGGTGAGTTGCTCACGGAGGCGCGGGGCGTATTCCTCAAAAATTTCCCGGCGCTGCACGAAGTGTTTGCCAGCGGCGTCCATCTTTTTCCCCAGCTCGAGGCACAGCGGATGCAGTTTTTCTTTTTGCACGGCGGTAAAAATAAGCTGCGCGTCGAGCCGTTGGTAGAGGGCTTCGCCTGACGAAAGCGGCGCGGAGTTGGCGGCGACTGCGGGCGCGGGCGGCGCGGGTTTCAAGAGCCAGCCGGCGAATCCTCCAAGGATAAAAACGAGCGCGAAGCAGAGGGCGATGAGAAAAGTTTTTTTCATGGATCTCAAAATAGTGCAGGCGTTTCCGTCTGGGCAAACACGGCATCAAATGGATTTTTCGCCACCACCACCGGCGCGGGCGCGGGGTGGAACGTGGCGATGCAAATGACCAGCGCCGCCGCCGCGCCGAGCGAACACAGGCCGGTGCGTTCCCACAATTTCCAATCATCCGCCATCACGACGGCGCGCGCGCGCTTCCATTGCGCCACGGTGGCGCGGGCGAAGTCGGCGCGTGCCTCGGCGGAAATTTTTTCCGACGGCGTCTGGCGCGCGGCGGCAAGCAGGTCGCGGAGATTTTTCATGGGCGGGAGTTTTCGAGTTTGCGCCAGGCGGCCTTCAGTTTCGTGCGGGCGCGGAAGGCGCGGATGCGGGTGACGCCGCCGTTCCAGCCGGTGAGCGCGCAAACTTCGGCGATGGTTTTCTGGTCGAGGTCGAGCCAGCGGATGAGGGCCTGTTCGGCGGGCTTCAAGGACAACATCAGCTTGTCGAGCAGCGCGCGGGCGGATTCGCTGGCGTCGGTGGCAACGGTCTCGTCCGGCGTTTCATTCAGAAATCTTTGCTCCTCCTCGGTCAGATCGGCCCAGCGCCATTCCGGGCGGGCGCGCTGGTGGCGCAGGCGGTCGTGGCAAGTGGTGACGGCGATGCGCGCAACCCAGTTCTCAAATGGCACTTCGCCGCGAAACTGGTCCAGCCGGCTGAACGTCTTGAGAAAAATTTCCTGCATCAGATCCTCCGGGTCGTCGCGGCGCGGCAGGTGGGCGAGCACAATTTTGCGGACGTGATCGTGCAACTGCGTGACGACGAAGCGCGCCGCGTCGTCATCGCCGGTCTGCACGCGCGGCAGCCAGTCGCGCAAATTGGTGGGCGCGGGCATGGGCTGATTGTTTTCATGTTTCATCACGGGAGACGCACGGGTGGCGGGAGTGTTACCAAAAAATTTGGAGGAGGCGAGCGGGTTTGCGGCGTCGGTGGCGGTGGCGGTGGTTTTCGCGCTGCGAAAACCCCGTCGCCGAGCGCCGCGTCTGGCGACGGTTGGGCGAGGTGCGTGCGTGTCACTACGTTTGTGCCGCCCGCTGAACGCGGACGGACTTTTCGCAGCGCGAAAAGTTTCATCACTCTGGCGGCGCGTGACGTTCCGATTTTTTGCTCCTAAAAACTATTTCGTAACAGCCTGCCCGCTGCCGCGTCTTCGGCGATGTAGGCGGCTGGCGTTTGTGTGCGGCGGCCCGTTTGAAACAACCTGAACCAACCTTAATGAAACAATATTTGTCCGTCGGCGCACTGTGTTTTGCGGTCGCCTATTCGAGCTTCGCCCAAGTCGTCAACCTCCAAGTCAAGCCAGCCGTGAGCAATCAGGTGCAGCTCACTTGGCTCGCGAACTCCAATTACTCGCAGACCTTGTTTCATTCCACAAACCTCGCGGCGGCGGGCTGGATCGAAATGTTGCGCCCCAATCCCGCGCCGCTCACGAATGCGCCGACCACGAACATCCTCGCGTCCGCGCGACCGGCTGATTTTTTCCGGCTGCAGCTCGACACACTCACGAACTCGCCCGTGCCGGTCACGCCCGGCCAGCATCTCGGTTTGAAACTTACCTCCGGCCGTCTCACGCGCACTTACCGGCTGTTCATTCCCACGACTTACAACCCGACCAATACCTATGCCGCCTCGCCGCTCGCGCTCATCCTGCACGGCGGCGGCCAATCGGCGGACCTTTTTGCCGATTTGCATCCCGCGTTGTTTTCTGTGGCGCAGAGCAATGCCATGATTCTAGCCCTGCCGGACGCCACGCCGCGCGATGACAGCCGTAGTTGGGCGGTGAATCCGCCACGCCCTTACGAGGCGGCCATTGATGACGCGCAATTTCTTCTCGACCTCGTCGCGGTGCTGAAGTGCGAGTTGAATCTGGATCCGACGCGTGTTTATGCCGGCGGTTTTTCCAGCGGCGGGCAGATGACGCACCAACTGGGCGCGCGGACAACGAATACGTTTGCCGCGTTCGCCGCCGTGGGGGCGACGATTGCCGAGGCGCAGGGAACGAACGCGCTCTATTGGCCGCCCAAGCCGCTCGAACCTTATCCCTTCCTCATCGTCAATGCCTCGAACGACTGCGTCCGGCCTTACTACGGCGGCATCAACGTGGACGGCGCGCAGCAGGCCGCCGCGCTGGCCGGCGCCGTGTTTTGGGTGACCAACAATGGCTGCACGACCAACGTCGTCAACTATTTCACCGTCACGGCGGTGGCGACCAACCGTGATATTTTTCGCTTCGAGACCGAGTGCTATCCGCCCAAGTCCACGAACGCCAATGCGCTCGTGACCAATACCGCCGTGCTCGCGCGCTTCAACGGTTGCGGCAATCAAAAGGTGGTTGATTTCGTGTCGCTCACGGACGGTGGCCACAACTGGCCGGACGCGAATGACAACGTGGGCTTTGATGCGAACGCGCAAGTGCTCGGGTTTTTTCTGCTGCACGCGCGCAGCAACTACGTCGCCTCCGCGTGGAACGGCCAGTGGAAAATTGCTGCCACGCCGGTGGTTCTCAACGGTGGCACGGTGAACGTGCAACTGACGGTGCAAAATCCCGGCAGCGCGATTCTCCCGTGCGCCCGCACGACCTGGTTCAATCACGGCGAGTTCGCGTTCAACGTCACGAGCAATTACACCGCGCCGGCCTACACGAACAATGATGGTGATTTAATCTTCCATTTCGACTGGTTGCCCGGTTACAGCGCGCTCACGCTCACCGCCAGCAGCACCGTGAACGTCACGATTCCCAATGGTCAGGAATTCGTCAACGTGACCAGCACGGTCTCGCTGTTCACCGACGGCGTGGGCAATTTCACCGGCGTTTCCGGCGGCAGCACGAACGTCACCGTCAAAGTTTTGGCGCCGCTGGATTATGGTGACGCGCCCGCGCCGTTCCCCACGCTCTACGCGGACAACGGTGCGCGGCACTCGCCCAGCGCCCTCAAGCTCGGCGCGTTGCGCGATGTGGAGGGCGATGGAATTCCTTCTGCCAACGCCAACGGCGACGATGCGACCGGCAGCGACGACGAGGACGGCGTAACGTTTCTCAACTCGACGACCGCTGGGCAAGTCACGCGCCTCGGCATCGTGACATCGGCGAACGGTTACGTTGATGCATGGTGCGATTACAATCGCAATGGTTCGTGGCTCGATGGCAACGAACAGGTTTTCAAAAAGCTCGCTGTGCCCGCTGGCAGCAATGTTTTTAACGTGCTGCTGCCCGCGAATCTTTCGCCCGGCGCGACCTACTGGCGCTTTCGCATCAGCTCCGCTGGCGACCTCGCGCCCACCGGTTACGCGTCCGATGGCGAGGTGGAAGATTACGCGACGACGCTGCTCGCCAATCCGAACGGCAGCAACACGAACGCGGGCCTCGGCCACGTTGACTGGGGCGACGCACCGACGAATTATCCCGTGCTGGCAATCAATCATGGCGCGTCCCACCACATCAACGACGGCCTTTGCCTCGGCGCGGGCGTGGACGCGGAAACGAACGGCCAGCCGCATATCAACGCGCTGGGCGACGACAACAATGGCGACGATGAAGACGGCGTGGCATTCGGCGCGCTGAACCGCTCGACGAATGTGCTCGTGCTCTCGACCGTGTTCGTGAACGTCGTCGGCCAGGGCTACCTGAATGCGTGGATTGATATCAATGGCGACGGCGACTGGGACGACGCGGGCGAGCAGATCGCCACGAGCCTGTTCATCACGTTTGGCGGCAATCCCAATGTGATTCAATTCCACATTCCCAACGCGGCGACGACGAACCCGACGTTTGCCAGATTCCGTTTCGGCGTGGAGGCCGCCGTGCCACCTACCGGCGGTGCCGGTGATGGCGAAGTGGAAGATTATCGGATCGTGATTCCGTAATTTGGGTGCGCTACGGTGCGGACTGGCGAAACTGCTGCGGGTCATAGGCCCGCGCTCCGTTTTTAATTTGGCCGCGCCAGCTTAATAATGTCCCGCACCGGATTTTTCACGCATCACTCCTCACTCGTCACGAATTCTTTCGTGTCATTTCTTCTGATTCATGTTTGAATCTTTTTGAAAATGAAATCGCAGTTCAAAGAAATTTCCGGCTCCATCATCGCGCCCATCGGCTTCATGGCCAGCGGCGTGTTTTGCGACATAAAAAAACTCGGCACGGGCAAAGGCTCCAACAAGGGATTGAAGCGCGACCTCGCACTCATCGTCTCCGAAACGCCTGCGACCGTCGCGGGGATGTTCACCACGAATCAAGTGTGCGCCGCGCCGGTGAAGGTTTGCGTGGAGCGCTTGAAGAAAAAAAATCTCGCACAGGTAGTCGTCGTGAATTCCGGCAACGCGAACGCCTGCACCGGCAAGCAAGGCATGGCGGACGCGCGGGAAATGGTTTCGTTCACGGAGAAAACTTTAGCGCTGTCGGCTGGACGCGCATTGGTCGGTTCGACTGGACGCATCGGCGTGACGATGCCGATGGATAATATTCGCGCTGGCATTTTGGAAGCGGCGATGGAACTCGGAGTCACGGCGACGCACGCCGACCACGCGGCGGAAGCCATCATGACCAGTGATTCGCGCCCGAAACAGATCGCGATTGAATTCAAGCTCGGCGGCAAAACGGTTCGCATCGGCGGCATCTGCAAGGGTGCGGGGATGATTCAGCCCGGCATGAGCGGCACTGGCGCGCGACCGGCAGCGTTGCCGCACGGCGGGTTGCACGCGACGATGTTGAGCTTCATCACGACGGACGCCGCGATTGACCAAAAAGTTTTGCAAGCCGCGCTCAACGAAGCCGTGGCGAATAGTTTTAATCGTATCACCGTGGACGGCGACATGAGCACGAACGACACGGTGCTGGTGCTGGCGAATGGGCTGGCGGTTAATGCGGAATTCGGAGTGCGGAGTGCGGAATTCAAACAGTTCCAAGCCGCCTTGAATTTTGTCTGCCTTGAACTCGCAAAGAAAATTGTGCGCGATGGCGAGGGCGTTCACCGCGTCGTGACGGTGCGCGTGAATGGCGCGAAGACGATTCAAGATGCCGATGCCGCCGCCCGCGCGGTGGCTAATAGTGCGCTCGTCAAAACAAGCTGGCACGGCGGCGATCCGAACTGGGGCCGCATCATTGACGCCATCGGCTATTCCGCCGCGACCGTGGTGGAGGAGAAAATTGACATCGGTTACAGCGCGGTTGGCGGAAAAAAGATTTTGTGGAGTCTCAAGCGCGGCCAGCCGACGAAGGCGACGTTCAAGGAATTATGCGCCGCCGTTGCGCCGAAGGAATTTGAACTGCACATCAACCTCAATCTCGGCCCGGCGAACGCGGTGATGTATGCCGCCGATTTGACCGAAGCCTACGTTGACTACAACAAAGGCGATGTGACCGACCCGACGACGCTCGGCGGCTGAAGCGGGCATAACTTTCGTGAACCCGCTCTTCCGCCCATTTTACTGGAGCTACCGCACCACGGGCGGGCTGTGGCATTGGGCGCGGCGGCGGTTCACCAAGGGCGGCGCGGCGGTGGTGGTGGCGCTGTTCATTACGGGCGCGGTGGGCGTGGACATTGAAAACACGATGACGTATCAGGTGTTCGCGCTGTTGCTGGCGCTGCTGCTGTTTTCATTTTTCTTCAGCTTTGGTTTTTCTGGAAAATTTTCCGCCACGCGCCGGCTGCCGCGCGTGGGCACGGCGGGACAGCCGATGTGCTACAAGATCGTCGTAAAAAATTTCACGGCGGAAAATGAATTGAGCCTCACGGTGCTGGAAGATTTGTCCGATCCGCGCCCGACGTTCGCGGAATGGCTGGCGTTCAACCACGCCGAGGACCGGCGCAGTGCGTTTCGCGTTTCACAAAAGAAACAGCGGAATCCTTTCCGGCTGGCGAACGTGAAGAACGCGGAACTTCCGCCGCTGCCCGCGCATGGCGAGGCGGAGGCGAGCGGGGAAATTTTTCCGCTGCGGCGCGGCGTGTTGCGTCTTCAAGGCGTGACGGTGGCGCGGCCCGATCCATTCGGGCTGTATCGCGCGTTCAAAAAAATTTCCGCGCCGCAGACGGTTTTGATTTTGCCGAGGCGTTACGCGCTGCCGTCCATCGCGCTGCCGGGGGCGATGCGTTATCAGGAGGGCGGCGTGGCGCTGGCGGCGAACGTGGGCAGCAGCGAGGAGTTCGTGGCGCTGCGCGATTATCGGCATGGCGATCCGCTGCGGCATATCCATTGGCGGAGCTGGGCGAAAACCGGCAAGCCCATCGTGAAGGAATTTGAAGACGAATTTTTCGTGCGGCACGCGTTGGTGTTGGACACGTTCGACGAGGAACCGAACAGCGAAGTTTTGGAAGAGGCGGTTTCCGTGGCGGCATCGTTTGCCTGCACGATTCTCACGCAGGAGTCGCTGCTGGATTTGTTGTTCGTGGGCAACCAGTCGTATTGCTTCACCGCTGGTCGCGGTGTGGCGCACGCAGATCAGATGCTGGAAATCTTGGCGTCGGTAAAAAATTGCCCGGACAAACCGTTCATCGCGCTGGAAAATCTCGTGCTGAACCACGTCGGCGTGGTGAGCGGCTGCATTTGCGTGCTGCAACGCTGGGACGATGCGCGCCGAAAATTTGTGGAGAAGCTCAAGGCGGTGGGCGTGCCGTTGCTAGTGCTCATCGTGATGCCGAACGGCGGCGGGATTTCTGGCGCGGGCGGGATGTTCGCGGATGCGGAGGGAACGATTCACATTTTGGAAGTGGGCAAGATTGAGGAAGGGCTGGCGAGGTTGAAATGAAACCTCCTCCGTTCCTCCTTTTCGCCGCGCTGCTCTTCTGGGGCTGGCAGACGGGATTTCTGATTGCGGGTGTGGCGCTGGGCGTGGCGCTGGAGTTGGCGCGGTTCACCAAATTCCGCTGGGACTTGGACGATGCCGATTTCAATCGCATCTGGAGTTTTTGCGTGGTGCTGAACATCGCGCTCGTCGGTTACGTCTTCACGAACAACGACGCCGTCGGCCAGCCGCACGGCAACACGTTAACGAACGCGATTCCCACCGGCGCGCTCACCACATCTCGGTTTCTGCGCTGGCTGCCGATGACTTTTTTTGCGTTCGTCGCGGCGCAGACCTTCAACGCGCGCGCGACCGTGCCCCTCACGGCGATCTCGCTCGTGCTGCGCTGGCGGCGGCGGCAGGGCGACCAAGCGTTCGCGGGACGCTATGTGGACATTGCGTGGCCGTATTTTATGGCTGTTATTTTTTCGGCCAGCATCCAGCCGAACACCGGCAATCGCTCTTTTTTTCTGGGACTGTGCGGGCTGGTCGTGTGGGCGTTGTGGAAAAACCGCCCGCAACGATTTGGCATCTTGCCGTGGGCGGTGGCGGTGTTGGTCATGGCGGGCATCGGAGTTTTTGGTGTAGTGGGCATTCATCAGGCGCAACGCGGGTTGGTGAACTTGCAGGCAAAATTGATGGCAAAATTTTTCGCCAACCTCACCGACCCATTGCAAAGCATGACCAGCATGGGGCGGATCGGGCGGCTGAAACTCTCTGCCAAAATCATCGTCTGGCTGGAGCCGCATGAACTGGGTCGCGTGCCGGAATACCTGCGCGAGGCGAGCTACCGGAATTTTCAGACGAAAAACATGGGTTGGTCTGCCGGCAGCGTGAAAGATTTTGAACCCTACGGTTCCGAAACGAACGGCTCCACTTGGAAACTGTTGCCGGGAAAAAAGAACGCCGAGGTCGTCAATATTTCCTGCTACCTCAACGGTCGCGACCCGGACACCGGGGACCCGGAAGGGCTGCTACCTTTGCCCAGCGGCAGCAGTGTGCTGGAAAATTTTCCGGCCTTTGGCCTGAAGGCGAACCGGCTGGGCGCAGTGTTGGCCTCCAGTTTTGGCCTCGCGATTTTCGACGTGCATTATGGCCCCGGCGCGACGATTGATTCACCGCCGGATGTGAGTTCGACGAACCACAATGATCTGGTCGTGCCAACGAATGAAATTCCCGCGCTGATGCTGGCGCTCGCTGAAGTTGGTCTCCCGACTGACGCTGGGTATGAAGATAAACTCCGCGCCGTTCAGAAATTTTTCTTCGACAAGTTCACCTACAGCACTTGGCAGGGCGCAGAAAAAAAGGCACTGACGAACGCCTCGCCGCTCACAAAATTTTTGACGACCAGCCGCAGCGGTCACTGCGAATTTTTTGCCAGCGCCACCGTGCTGCTGCTGCGGCAGATGAATATCCCCGCGCGCTACGCCGTCGGCTACTCCGTCCACGAACCGCGCGGCACCGGCTACATCGTGCGCGAGCGCGACGCCCACGCGTGGTGCCTCGTGTGGAACGACGCCGCAAAATGCTGGCAGGATTTTGACACCACGCCGCCGTCGTGGGTCGCCATCGAAAGCGAGCGCACACATTTCGGCGAATGGTTTTCGGACCTGCGCTCGTGGCTGGGCTTTCAGTTTGCCAAATTCCGCTGGCGGCAGGCCAACTGGCAGCAATACGTCCTCTGGGCGCTCGTGCCCGTGATGCTTGTGCTGCTCTACCACATCATCTTCAAGCGCCGTAAAAAATTGCGCGCGGCAGACGCCGGCGGCAAACACGCCGCGCAAATCATCTGGCCCGGACTCGACTCGGAATTTTTCCAGTTGGAAAAGAAACTCGCCGCGCGCGGGCTGCCGCGTCAACCGGGTGAAACTTTTTCCAACTGGCTGGAACGCGCGCTGGCGGAACCGGCGCTGACGAACTTGCGCGTGCCGGTGGAAGAATTATTGCGGCTGCACTATCGCTATCGTTTCGACCCGCAAGGCTTGAGCGTGGCGGAACGAGAACGGTTGCGGTGCGAGGTGAAGGCGTGTCTGGATGCTTTATTGCAGATGAAGGCGTGACGATTGGTGCGGCTCAATTTAAAAAATTGGTGGGACTCGCCCCACCGGCTGACCCACGGCTGAAGGTGCAGTTTGACAACTATCCATCACCTTGCCGGCAAACGGTTCGTCCTCGAATTCAGTCTACCAAGCGAGGACGAGAACGAGGACGAGGAGGATTGCCCAAGGACAGTGGCAAGCTGCACCCCCCTGCTGACGATTTCTTAATTTGACCCGCCGCAAGAATTAGCCGATGATAACGCTGCCAAATCGGATGGGGGCGCACTGGTTTCGACCAGGTGAACACGCCAGAGGCGGCATGCCGAGGACGATGCGTTGGCCTCGTAAATCATTCGCATCAAAACCAAAAAGCTAACGAAGAACTAGCCCTCGCGGCCTAAGGCCACGACGTTTGTCACTGGACACCTGCTACGGTGAACGAACGAAACAGCAGGCATGATTGACGGCGGAGACCGCGCGTTGTCAGTCGAGATCTTATCATGCGGACTAGGCAGTGCGACTCGAGTTCCGGCGCCATCGCATAGCAGAAAAAATTACCGGGAATAAGCATGTAGTCGCGGCTGGTTGGTTGACTTGGGACGCGGGTTCAATTCCCGCCGCCTCCACCATTTTTTGCTCCGAGCAAAAAATGCCGCGCCGTAGCGCAGCGAAGGCGGGCTGGCACAACCGCTTGAAGGCGCTCAACAGTTTGACAGCCGAAGGCTTTCCGAAAAATCTCTGTGAACCCTTTTGATTTGTTCGTCGTAATCTGGCTGATTGTCCTCAACGTGGTCACCCTCTCCGCCTTTGCCTTTGACAAATGGCTGGCCGGGCGCTCATCCAAACGCGTGGCGGAATCTACCCTTGTTTTGCTTGGCGCGCTGGGCGGCTGGCCGGGCGGATTACTGGCGATGCAACTCTGCCGGCACAAAACCGTGAAGCGGACGTTTCAATTCAAGTATGCGCTCGCGCTGGTTCCCTTCGCCGCCGAAATTTGGGTGTGGCTGCACTGGCGCTAAATTCAAATCTTCGACCACTGTTCATCCAGTCGCTTGGGTGAAACGGGAACTGCCGTTCCCAATTCCTGCGCAAAGATTGAAACTTTGTATTCTTCGACCATCCAACGAAATTCAGCTAACTGCTGTTGCGCCTCGCCGGATTTGGGCGGATTTTCGCGGAGTGAATTTAACTTCGCGAGATACGGCGCGAGCAGCGCCGCGCGTTCTCTGTCCTTCACTGGATTTAATTTTGCGCGCTCCATGCGCGTGGCGAGGGCTTTCAAGTAACGCGGAACGTGCGCGAGCTGCGCGAAGGGAATCGTTTCTAAAAAGTTTTTCGGCAGCAGCGCGTCCAATTCCGCCGCCCAAACATTCACCGGCTTCGTGGCGTCTTTCGTCGCGAGGCTCAATTGGCTCAAATCGAAAACAGTTTTCGGCTTCGTCGTCGGCAGCACTGGCGACGGGCCGCAACGCGTTTGGATTTCTTTGCGCGCCCGCAGAATCACGCCGACTTGATCCACGAGTTTCACGGCGAGGCCAGGAATTTGCAGCCGCGTCTGCTGCACGGCAGCGATAAAGTGTTCCTCGATCAACCTGGGAAAAACTTCGGCGGGCAAAATGTGGCGCTTGAGATTTTCATACGCGGCTTCCTGCAATTCTTCCAGCGGACACAGATTCGCCACGAGCGCATCGAAACGGTTCAGCTCGCGCAAATCGCGGTGCAGCCACGCAAAATCTTTCGACAACGCCAGCTCGATGAGCTTGTGAATCCCTCCGAGGCTCGCGCGCCGCGCCAATTCTTCGCTGCGGAAAAGTCGCAGGCTTACGCCGCTTGTAGTGGCACAGGCCTCTGGCCTGTGTGTTGCTATTTTTTTCCCATCGCTGAAACTCACAGGCCAGAGGCCTGTGCCACTATCCAAGCCCGGCCACGCAAACGTCGGCACTGGCCCACTTTCGCTCACCGTGATGCGCGCGGGCAACACGCCAAAATTCCACGACGTGATTCCCGTGCGCTCCCATTGCTGCGCGACGCGGTTCCACGCGGAGTCGTCCGGCGCAGGTTTGGTTTTCACCGATTCCAGTTTTTGCCGGAGCGCGGCGAGGTCGCGGCTCGTGCCGATGATTTTTTTATCATTGCCGGTGACTTCGATGCGCGGGCGCAGGTGCGCGGGAATCGCGTTGGCCGGCCAGGCGTTCGGCGGAATCTCCACGCCGTAATGTCGCCGGATGAATAAAATCAAATCCGCCTGCAACGAATCGCCCGTCGGTTGCAGTGCGCGGACGATCTCGGCGACCTTCGGCGGAAACGGCATCAGTTCTTTCCGAATACTTTTCGGCAGCGCGCGCAGCAGTTCATTCACGAGTTCCTCGCGCAGTCCCGGCACTGACCATTCGACGCACGATTGCGAAACGGTTTGCGCGAGGCCGAACCCGAGCTTCACCGTCACGCCGTCCGTTTCTTCGCCGGGCGTGTAGGCGTAGCTCAACGCGACGGGCTGGCCGCCGAGCGGCACGGCATCGGGAAACGCTTCGACGTCGAAATTTAATTCCGTGCCGCCGGTCAAATCCGCTTCCGTCGCGCAGAGAAATTCCGGCCCGCCGCAGTCGCGGATGAGGCGATTCAATTCGTGCAGCGAGGAAATGCCGCGCGCTGCTGTTGCCTCCGATGCCCCCTCACCCCAACCCTCACCCCCGTTGGGGGCGAGGGAGTCGAGCGCCGCGCCAATTTTTTGCGCATAAAACTCAAAAAGTTTTTCATCCAGATTCGCCAGGCTGTGACTGCGGACGCGCGTCTGCCACGTTTCAATTTTCTGGCGCACCCGGCGGTTGTGTTCGAGGAAGGAATATTGCGGCGGCAGCGGCGGCGATTTGTCGGTTGAGCGGAGAACCCGGACATCATCCTCGTCATCCTCCTGCTCACTCTTCTTCCGTGACGGCAGCAAATCATCTTCGACGAGCGCCGAGCGGATAAAAATTTCCGTGGCTTCTGCTGGGGCAATATTCCCAAACGAGACTTTGCGCTTCTGCACTTCCATGCCGTAAAGCGTGGTGCGTTCCTCGACCAAAACATTTCCCGCCGTGACGCTCCAGTGCGGATTCTGATGCGTCGTTTTGCAAAGATGCGGCGCGAGCTGAACAATCCATAGCGGATCAATGCCCGCGACCGTGCGCGCAAAAAGCTGCGAGGTTTCGACTATTTCGCCCGCGACAATCCAAGGCGGCTGCTGCGTGGACGCGGGTTTTGGCGCGGGCTGATTGGCATTACGTGCGGCAGGTTTCGGCTGTCTTTCGTTGCGGTCAAATAGTGCCGAGCCGGGAAACATCGCCAGCAAGCGATTGCCCGTGCCTTGATATTGATTGCGCTCTTTGCGCTGCGCAACGTGGCCGAGCAAGCCGGTGAGAATCGAGCGGTGAATCGCAGCGTAATCCGCATTGCTCTCGTTTAGTTTGAAGCGGCCCAAATCCTCCAGCGCACCGTGCAGTTGCGCGTGCAAATCCTGCCACTCGCGCATCCGCAGGTAGGAGAGAAAATTTGCTTTGCAAAATTTCCGGCGCTGGCCTTGCGTGCGGAGCCGTTCCCATTGGTCGTGAACTGCGTCCCAAATTTTTAGCAGCGAAAGAAAATCCGACGCCGGATCAATAAAGCGTTTATGCGCAGCAGCGGCGGCTTCCTTGCGGTCGAGCGGACGTTCGCGCGGGTCTTGAATGCTTAAACCGGCGGCGATAATGAGCAGTTCGCGCCCGGCGTGTTCGTGCTGCGATTGCAGGAGCATCCGGCCGAGCGTCGGATCAATCGGCAGGCGCGAGAGATCGTGACCGAGCTGCGTGAGTTCGCGTTTGTCGTCGAGTGCGCCGAGTTCTTGCAGCAACAAATAACCGCCCGCAATCGCGTTCGGCGGCGGCGGATTCACGAATGGAAACGTCTCGATATCGCCGAGGCGATACGCCTTCATGCGCAAAATAACTTCGGCGAGATTGGCGCGCTGGATTTCCGGCTGCGTGTATTGCGGACGCTCGTTGAAATCCTCCTCCGAATACAGCCGGATACATACGCCGTCCTGCACACGACCGCTGCGACCTTTGCGTTGATTGGCGCTGCTCTGCGAAATTGGCTCGACCGGCAACCGCTTGGTCCGCGTGCGCGGATTGTAGCGGCTGATGCGCGCGAGGCCGGAATCAATGACGTAACGAATGCCGGGAATCGTCAGCGACGTTTCCGCGATGTTCGTGGCGACGATAATTTTCCGGCGTGGCGATTCAGCGAAAACGCGCTGCTGATCCGCCGCGCTCAACAAACCGAAAAGCGGAATAATTTCCGCCTCGCGACCAAAACGGCCTTCGAGCAAATCGCACGTCTCGCGGATGTCGCGTTCGCCGGGCATGAAAATCAGAATGTCGCCATTGCCCGGTTCGCACAGCGCAGTTTCGGCGGCGCGCACGGCGGCGTCCACATAGGTGATGTCGCCGCGCTCCTCGGAGTCCGCATCGAAAGGCGCGTAAATTACTTCCACCGGATAAAGCCGCCCGGAAACTTCGATGATGGGCGCGTCGTTAAACGCTTTGGAAAAAGTCGCGGTATCAATCGTCGCGGAAGTGATGATGAGTTTGAGGTCGCTTCGTTTAGCGAGCAACGTCTTCAAGTAGCCGAGAAGAAAATCAATGTTCAGGCTGCGTTCGTGCGCTTCATCAATGATGATGCAGTTGTATTCCGACAACAGCGGATCGCCCTGCGTCTCGGCGAGCAGGATGCCGTCGGTCATCAGCTTGATGTAAGTCTGCGCGCTGCTGCGGTCGTCGAAACGAATCGTGCAGCCGACTTCGCGACCCCAGTTCACCTTCAGTTCTTCCGCGATACGACGCGAAATGGAAAGCGCGGCGACGCGACGCGGCTGTGTGCAACCGATCTTCGCCTCGATGCCGAGGCCAGCTTCGAGGCACATCTTGGGAATTTGCGTCGTTTTGCCCGAACCGGTTTCGCCCGCGATGACGACGACTTGGTTGGCGCGAATGGCGGCAACGATGTCGTCTTTGCGCACGGTGATGGGCAGGTCGGGTGGGTAATTTATTTTCGGAAGATTCGCTTTGCGTTCTTCACGCAGTGCCATGGAAGCGAGAACCTGTTCGTGAATTCGATTGAGAAGTTTCTCGTGCGTTTGCGGATGATGTTTGTCGCGGAGTAATCGCACCATGCGTCCGCCCAGTCGCACCCAGTCAGGCAGCATGGCCTGCGGCAGGAGTCGGCGGATTTCGTCAACGTGCGGATCGTTCATGCCGGTCAGCGCAGCTTGCGCCAGGTTAACGCCGCCCAAACATCCCCGGCATTGCGCCGCCCATCTTGCCCATCATCTTGGACATCTTACCCATCTTTTTCATCATCTGCTGCATCTGAAAAAATTTGTTCAGCATCGTGTTCAGCTCTGTCACCGTCACGCCACTGCCAGCGGCGATGCGGCGGCGACGGCTGGCGTTCAGCAATACAGGATTGAGCCGTTCCTTTTTCGTCATCGCGCAGACCATGCCTTCCATGCGCTTGAATTCTTTTTCTTGCTTGCCGACATCCATCTGCTTTAGCGCGTCACTGCCGCCGGGCAGCATCTTCACGATGCTTTCGAGCGAGCCGAGTTTTTTCATCGCGCGCAATTGCTCCAGAAAATCTTCGAGCGTGAATTCGCCCTTGCGCATTTTTTCTTCCATGCGCTTCGCTTCGTCTTCGCTGACGGCATCGGCGGCGCGTTCCACGAGGCTGACGACGTCGCCCATGCCGAGAATCCGCGACGCCATGCGCTCGGGATGAAACGGTTCGAACTCGTCTAACTTTTCACCGACGCCCGCGAACTTGATGGGCTTACCCGTGACACTCTTCATGCTCAACGCCGCGCCGCCGCGCGCATCGCCATCGAGCTTGGTGAGAATCGAACCGGTGATGTTCAGCGCCTGATCGAAATGCGTGGCGACGTTCACCGCTTCCTGACCGGTAGCCGCGTCGAGCACGAGCAAAATTTCCTGCGGCTTGATGAGGTCGCGCAGGCGCACGAGTTCCTGCACGAGCGGCTCGTCAATCTGCAAACGCCCGGCGGTGTCGAAGATGACGACGTTGCAACCCTGCGTCGTCGCGAACACCAGCGCCTCGCGCGCGATTTTCAAAACATCCGTCTCGCCGCGCTTGATGAAGATGGGAACCTCAACTTGCTTGGCGAGCGTCTCCAATTGATCCATCGCCGCCGGACGATACACATCCGCTGCGACGAGCAGCGGTGAGCGGCCTTGTTTTTTTAGGAGCTTCGCGAGCTTGCCGCTGGAAGTCGTTTTGCCCGCACCGTGCAGGCCGACCATCATCAGGCAGCTAGGATTGCCATCGAGTTTGAGGGCCGCGTTATGCGAGCCGAGCAAGTCGGTGAGTTCGTCGGAAACAATCTTGATGATCTGCTGGCCGGGCTGGACGGTGGAAATGACTTCCGCACCGAGCGATTTCGTTTTGACGCGCTCGATGAAATCGCGCGCGACCTTAAAATTCACATCGGCTTCGAGGAGTGCCATGCGGACTTCGCGCAGAGCTTCGCCGATATTGCTCTCGGAAATTTTCCCGAGGCCGCGCAAATTTTTGAACGCACTTTGGAGCTTGGTGCTTAACGAATCGAACATCCGGCCAGCTTAAGTTAAAAATGGTGGCCGCACAATTTTGGATTTCAACCGATACCGGCAGGGTTTTGAAATGCCG
>JANOBC010000196.1:0-1687 GCA_031411455.1 Limisphaerales bacterium | reverse complement strand
TCTTTTTGACAACGGGTCTGGCGGATCTGGCCCGGCGGTGACGGCGCGCAGGAGTGAAGCGCCCTCCCGCTCACGCCGGCACTTTGAGTTTCTTCAAAATATCCTCCACCACGCCGCGCGCGGTGATGCCGGAGAAGCGCGCCTGCGGTTCCAGCACCACGCGATGCGCGATGACCGGCACGGCGAGTTTTTGAATCTGCTCCGGCGTGACAAAATCCATGCCTTCAAACAACGCCATCGCCTGCGCGGTTTTCATCAGCGCAATCGAGGCGCGTGGGCTGGCGCCGAGTTGCACGCCCTGCGCGGTGCGCGTGGCGGCGACGAGGTCAACGGCGTAGCGTTTCAATTCATCGCTGATGCGGATGTTTTCCACGGCGCGTTTCAGCGCGATGACATCGGCAAGCGTGGCGGCGGGTTTTAGTTCATCGAGCGGATGGTTGTGTTCCTGCGCGGTGAGAATGGCGACTTCCTCGGCGGCGGAAACGTAGCCGAGCGTGAACTGCATCGCGAACCGGTCCATCTGCGCCTCCGGCAAAGGATACGTCCCGCGAAATTCCACGGGGTTTTCCGTGGCGATGACGAAAAATAATTCCGGAAGGCTCCGTCGCACGCCCTCGACGCTAACCTGCGCCTCGCCCATCGCTTCGAGCAGCGCGGATTGCGTGCGTGGCGAGGCGCGGTTGATTTCGTCGGCGAGCAGAATGTTCGTGAACACGGGGCCTTCGTGGAAATGAAACTGCTGGTCGCGCTGGTTGAAGATGGAAACGCCGAGGATGTCTGACGGCAGCAGGTCGGGCGTGAATTGCAGCCGCTTGAACTGCGCGTCAATGGATTTGGCGAGCGCCTTCGCCAGCGTCGTCTTGCCGGTGCCGGGATAATCTTCCAGCAGAACGTGCCCGCCCGCCGCGAGCGCGGCGAGCAGATGCCGCGTGGCGCTGTCCTGGCCCCGGATGATTTTTGAAATGTTGGCGGCGATGCGACGATAAGTTTCGCGGCCGGCTTCGAGATGGGCGGGTGTCATGTTGTTGCTGTTGGTGAAACTGTAAGGAGTAAAAAAGGTTTCGGCGAAATCTAAATTTCAACGCACCATTGGGAGCGTCGGCATCCTGCCGGCGTTGGCCGAACAATTCAACTAACCCGCCGGCTGGAAGCCAGCGCTCCCAGTGGGGGCCGTTGATAAAATCATTTTTCGCCATCCAGTTTCTTCAAGCGAAAATTCCGATACTCAATCTTCATCGGCGGGCCGACGTGGACTTGCACGCCGAGCAGTCCGTCGAATTTCCGGTTCGCCGTGTCCTCGTCAATCACCACACTCATCACACGACCATTGAGGATGTGTGTCAGCGTGTTGCCGGTGACGATGAGGTGAAATTCATTTCAGTCGTTCGTCTTGATGACGGAGAACAGTTCGTTCGTCGAGCCGAGTGTGCCGATGATTTGCGGCAATTGGTCATTCACCTCTCGCGTCACCTGTCCGCGTAATGCCAGAAACGTCCGCCCTTTCTCCTCATAATTCTGCCCGGTGTATTGATTGCGCCCGTCAATGTCCGCCTGATAACCGCGCATGGCCCACGGGCCAAAGTTTGTCGCCATGACGCTGCGATAATTGATGCCGCTTGCCTTTCGCCGTAATGCGATACTCCACCTTCAATTCAAAATCGCCCGGTTCGCCACCGCGCCAGACGAT
>JANOBC010000195.1:0-4450 GCA_031411455.1 Limisphaerales bacterium | reverse complement strand
TTTTTCAAGGAGCATTTGAAAAGGCAGTCTTTAAATCTACGGAAATTTGCGCAATCTGCGGACAGAATATTTAGCCTGTGAAATCTGCGGACAACAACCAACGCGACCCGGAGACATTTGCGATCATTGGCGCGGCGATGGAAGTTCACCGGGAACTTGGATACGGGTTTTTGGAAGCGGTTTATCAGGAAGCTCTGGCAATTGAACTGGCGACCAGAAAAATTTCGTTCCAGCGTGAAGTGCCGCTGTCAGTGAACTATAAAGGCCAGAAACTGGCGTGCAGTTATCGCGCGGATTTTGTGTGTTACGAAAATGTGCTGGTGGAATTGAAAGCCATCAGCCAGTTAACCGGCGCGGACGAGGCTCAGGTCATCAACGAAATGAAAGCAACCGGAATGCAGCGGGCGCTTTTGTTTAACTTTGGCGCTCCCAGTTTGGAATATAAGCGCCGTGTTTTTAATCTGCGCGAATCAGCGCAATCTGCGGAAGAATAATGATTTTTTAATTTATGGGAAAACCAACCGGATTTTTAGAGTTCAAACGCGAACTGCCTGCCGACCGCACGCCGCTTACACGCATCGCGGACTGGAAAGAGATTCACCTGCATCAGTCCGAGGCTGATCTGAAGAAGCAAGGCGCACGCTGCATGGATTGCGGCATTCCGTTCTGCCACACTGGCCAGCTTGTCAGCGGCATGGCCAGCGGCTGCCCGATTCACAACCTCATTCCCGAATGGAACGATTTGGTTTATCGCGGTCTCTGGCGCGAGGCGTTGGATCGTCTGCACAAGACGAATAATTTCCCCGAGTTCACCGGTCGCGTTTGTCCCGCGCCGTGCGAAGGTTCCTGCGTGCTTGGCATGAAAGAGCCTGCCGTCACCATCAAGAACATCGAGGTCAGCATCATTGACCACGGTTGGGAAAATGGCTGGGTCGTCGCGGAAACGCCGAAGAAACGCACCGGCAAACGCGTCGCAGTCGTCGGCTCCGGCCCGGCGGGACTTTCCGCCGCCGCGCAATTGAACAAGGCTGGCCACGAAGTCACCGTCTTTGAACGCGCCGACCGTCCCGGCGGCTTGCTCATGTATGGCATTCCCAACATGAAGCTCGATAAAAAAGAAGTCGTGCTGCGCCGTCTCGCCTTGCTGGAAAAAGAAGGCGTCAAATTTGTCTGCAACACCGAGGTCGGAAAGAATCTTCCGGCGGAAAAATTATTGAAAGATTTTGATGCGGTGATTCTCGCCACCGGCGCGACCAAGCCACGCGATTTGCCGATTCCCGGACGCGAACTGAAGGGCATTCACTTCGCGATGGATTTTCTCACCGCGAACACGAAGGCAGTTTTGGATAATCACAAAAACGGTAATTTCATTGATGCGACCGGCAAAGATGTCGTTGTCATCGGCGGCGGCGATACTGGCACGGATTGCGTTGGCACTTCCATCCGGCACGGCTGCACGTCACTCGTGCAGGTGGAGATTTTGCCCAAGCCGCCGCTCGAACGCGCCAAGGACAATCCGTGGCCCGAATGGCCCAAGACTTACAAGCTCGACTACGGCCAGGAAGAAGCGGAGGCAAAGTTTGGTGCCGACCCGCGTGTGTATCTCACGACCGCGACCAAGTTTGAAGGCGACGCCAACGGCCACGTCAAAGCCGTCCACACCGTGCAGGTGGAATGGACGAAGAACGACAAGGGACAGTTCATCCCGAAGAATGTTCCCGGCACGGAAAAAGTTTTGCCCGCGCAACTCGTCTTGCTCGCGATGGGTTTTCTTGGACCCGAACAGCCGTTACTGGAAGCGCTGAACATCGAACGCGACGCGCGCAGCAACGCCAAGGCGGACTTCGAGAAATACACCACGAACCACGCGAAAGTTTTCGCCTGCGGCGATTGCCGTCGCGGCCAGAGCCTCGTCGTGTGGGCGTTCAACGAAGGCCGCGGCGCGGCACGCGAGTGTGACAAGTTTCTGATGGGTAAAACGGATTTGCCGTAACAATCCTTCTCGGCATCTGATGGGGGGAATGTGGCGCAGCCGGATGAGGTGAGCCGCAGATTTCGAGGATAAGCGCAGATTGCCATACGCTGAAGGCGGAACGGAAATTAGCCCAGGGTTGGAGCAACGCGACTACCCTGGGTATTACGTCCAAAAAAATTATTTCCACCCTGAAGGGGTGGCGGAGGCTTTTATTCGCCGAACAGATTGATATTCTTTCCGCATGGCAACGGCTCGCCATCCAAAAGCGACCCTCTTCGTCCGGGGACAATTATTCTCTGGCCTGACAAGCTTTGCCGAATTGGAATCGAAGATTGCCGCGCTGCCCGACGAAAAATCTCGGGGCGATGCTTTTGAAGTTTTCGCTGAAGCCTATCTCGCCACACAACGGAAATACGACGCCGCACAAGTCTGGCCGCATGGTTCTATCCCGCTCGACATCCTAAAAAATCTCGGCCTCACGCAGCAGGATCAGGGCGTGGACGGCGTGCTGCAAACGTTGCTCTGCCAGTTCAACGCCTATCAAATCAAGTTCCGCACCGGACGCCCGTCGCTGACTTGGCGCGAACTCTCTACCTTTATTGGCCTGGCCGACAGCCCGCACATTCACAGCCGCGTGTTGCTCACCAACTGCGACGAACTACCCGCCGTCCTCAACGACCGCCAAGGCTTCTTCTGCATCCGTGGCTCGGACTTGGATCGGTTGGAAGCCGGTGACTTCCGCGCGATGGAAGCATGGCTGGCCGACGCCGCTTTCATCGCGCCGAAAAAATCACCGCAACCGCACCAGACCGAAGCATTGGACGCCTTGCTTCCCGCGTTGCAAAGACACGACCGCGTTTCTGCCATCATGGCTTGCGGCACGGGCAAAACGCTCGTTGCACTGTGGGTTGCGGAGAATATCGTGCAATCGCTTAGCAGTCGCTAAGCGACGCCGAGGAAATTAGCCAGCTACGAAGTGGCTGGTGACGCCCCCGCGAATTTCCCGCGTCCTGATGGGACGCCGGATTTCCGCCGTCCTGTCAGGACGGATTCCGTTTCGGGCGTTGAACCAGACACTGCGTGTCTGGCTAATATCCAGTGTCCCGTTGGGACGACCGCGAAAATCCTCATCCTGCTCCCCTCGCTCGCGTTGCTGCGCCAGACCCTGCACGAATGGCTGCGCGAAACTCGCTTGCCGAGCCTCGCCTAGGGTAGTTCGTTCCTCACAACCCTAGGCTAATTTCCTTTACGCCTTCAGCGTATTTGAATTTGCGTCAATTCGTGGAATTCGCGTTAAAAGTTTTTGGATTTGGTTTCGACACCTCACCCTGACCCTCTCCCCGTTCGAGGCGGAGAGGGAATTTTAAGAAACTAGTTTATAGCCGCCGCCGTGGATGGTGAGCAGATGTCTGGGTTCGCCGCCGTGCTCGGCGAGTTTTTTGCGGAGTTGCCCGCTAGTATTGAGCGTGTTAGCCTTTATGCCATGAGCACGGTGGATTTGATCTACGAAAAGGCCAAGACGCTGCCCGGCAAATTGCAGTCGGAGGCGCTGGGGTTTGTGGAATATCTTGGCCGTCGCCGCGCCGCCAAAACGGAGGCGGGCGAGTGGCAACGGTTGTCGCGCGCCACGCAAGCCCTGCCCGCCACCCAACGCATTTCGGACGATGACATCGCCGCCGAGATCGCCGCCTACCGCGCCGGCAAATGAGGGTGGTTGTTGACACGAACGTCGTCGTTTCGGCCATTCTCCGCGACCGGCTTCCTGAAAAAGTTCTGCTTGTTCATCCTCGGCCAGCCTGATTTTGAGTGGGTGGCTTCCGGGGAAATCCTGACGGAATATCGCGAGGTGCTGCGCCGTCCCAAATTCGCCCTGCCAGATTCCACATTGTCCGAATGGGATGAGCGCTTTCGTTCCGCCATCGCGGAATGGCCGGTGGAGATTTCAGTTTCCTTTCCGCGTGATGTGAAAGACGCGAAGTTTCTGGCCTGCGCGCTGGCGGCGGAGGCGGATTTCTTCATCACGGGCGACCGGGATTTCACCGAGGCGCAAAAACTCGAACACACAAAAATCGTTTCGGTGAGCCAGTTCGATGAACTTGTTTGCCGGCCTTTAAGTTGAGGTTAGGCAACCAGTTTGTAACCCACGCCGTGGATACGTCTTCGCTTTGCTACGACGCGACAAGTGGTGAGCAGATGTTTAGGGTCGCCGCCGTTGCAGCCAAGTTTTTGGCGGAGTTGCCCGCCAGCATTGAGCGTGTTAGCCTTTATTCCATGAGCACGGTTTTGGAAATTGAGAACGTGGTTGAAAAACTTCCGGCGGAAAAGCTCGCTGAATTTGCGGCGTGGTTTGAAGATTATCAGACCATGGTCAGTTCATCGGCGGAAGTGTTCGCGATGTATGATCGCGAGGAAGTCTTGGTTGGTTGAAGTTTGATTCGACACCTCACCCTGACCCTCTCCCCGTTCGAGGCGGAG
>JANOBC010000194.1:0-4933 GCA_031411455.1 Limisphaerales bacterium | reverse complement strand
ACCATGAGGTCACGCGCGATGAGCGACATTTTCACGGAAGTTTCCCATTCGCGGTCGAGCTGTTTGCGCGGACGTTTGGTCTTGGGCGAATTATAGTCTTTGCCTTCGGGGCAATTTTCTTTCACCCACGCCAAAGCTTTTTTGTATTCGGCCCGATCGTAAATACCTTTGTCCATGCGGCGGAGAAATTCCGTCATATCAATCGTCTCGACGCGCATACCCAAATAATCTTCGAAGAACGGCTGGTCCACGATGGAACCGGCGATGCCCATCGAGACGCCGCCCATGCCGAGATACGATTTGCCACGCATGAGCGCGACCGCGAGGCCGGCGCGGACGAAGCGGAGAATTTTTTCCTGCACGTCGGCGGGAATGGATTTGTCGCCGCCATCCTGCACATCGCGACCGTAAATGCTGAACGCGGGAATTCCTTTCTGCGTGTGGCCGGCGAGAACTGCCGCGAGATAAACTGCGCCGGGACGCTCGGTGCCGTTGAAACCCCACACCGCTTTCGGCACGGAGGGATTCATGTCCATCGTCTCGCTGCCGTAGCACCAGCACGGCGTGACGGTGAGCGACAGGCCGACATTTTCGCGCGCAAATTTTTCCGCGCACGCCGCCGCCTCGGCCACGCCGCCGATGCAGGTGTCGGCGATGACGCACTCGACTTTTTTCCCGTTCGGATAAAATAGATTTTCGGAAATCAATTTCGCGGCGGCCTTCGCCATGTCCATCGTCTGTTTTTCCAGTGACTCGCGGACGCCGCCGAGGCGACCGTCAATCGTGGGGCGGATGCCGATCTTGGGCAGTGAACCGTTGAAGACAGAAAGTTTGTTCATGTTGGTAAATTGATTTTTACTGTGAGCGGTGAAGTTAATTTTTCCAGCCCGCCCAAGGCAAGCGAATCTGGCTGCAACTTTTGTCGGCGGGCGCATTCAGGATTAAATACTCCGCCGCCCGTGGTAAAACCCTCTTTCCAGTTGAGGCATGAACTCACAGGCCAGAGCCCGGTGCTGCTATTTATTTTCCACGCTGCGGAGGGCGGCGGCGAGCGTCGTGAGATGGCGTTCGAGGGTAAAGTTGTCCACGAAATGTTGCCGGGCGGCTTCGCCACTTTCGTCGCCGAGCACGCGCAGGAGGGCGGCGGCGATTTCGCCCGGCTCCTGGCCGTTGACGAGCCCGGGATAGTTCGGCGGCAGCATTTCCGGCAGCGACCGCCAGCGCGTCGTCACGATGGGCAGGCCGAACGCCATGGCCTCGATCAAATTAACCGGCTGGTTTTCGCCGAGGTATTGGGTGGGAAATAAAAATAAATCCGCCTCGCAATACAACTGCGTTTTGCGTTCACCGCTCACGAAGCCGACGTGCTGCACGGTGGCGCTGAACTCACGGTCGTGGTTCAGGCGCACAAATTCCGCCTGCTCCCTTTCGGTGACAAAATTACCGGCGGCGGTGAGTTTCAGGCGCAGCGGCAATTTCAACGCGGCCAGTGAGCGGTTCGCGCGCATCACCGCCGCGGCGGCGGCGAAGAGGCCTTTCTCCTGCGTGCAATGCGCGAGGAAGAGAATGTTCGCCGTCACCGGCGCGGCGGCGGCTTCCCCGGCGAAAATTTTCTGGCGTGCGGCAAAGCGTTCGCGGCGGCGCGGCAGAATGGCGGCGGCAAAATCCGCGCAGGGATCGGGGATGCCGTTGTTGACGACGGTGATTTGCTGCGAAAGAAATTTTTGCGCGTCGGCAAAATTGTAGCGCGAGAGGACGAGGCTCAAGTTGACCGGGCGAAAGCGGTGCCAGGTGATGGCGCGGGTGGTGATGGTGGTCTCGCACTCCAGCCATTTGCCCAACCCGGCCGCGTGCCAGTGGAGAATCACATTCGAGAAAAACGGACGGCACAGCAGCATCACCAGCCAGTCGCGGTAGAGCGCCACGCTTTTGCCGGGCGCGGGGACGTAGTAAAAATTTTTCACGCCGTAACGGCAGCGCAGCCACACCGCCTGCAAACAAAACCAGAAGATGAGGAAAATTTTTGTTCCCTGAAATTCGCCAACGTCTGACAAGCCGCGCGAGAAACGGGCGTTGACGTGGTAGCACTCAAGGCCGTGCGGGTTGGGCGCGGCGGAATTTTTCCGGCGCGCGTCGCCGCCGAAACCCGCGAGCATGATCTGCACCATGTAGCTCTGGCCGTGGTGCGGCGGCGGCGTGTGGGCAAAGACGAGCAATTTCATTTACGATTTACGATTTACGATTTACGATTTTACTCCTGATGTTTTCCAATGCGCGCCAATCGTAAATCCCCAATCGTAAATCGTAAATGATGAAGCGCGTCAATGTCCTCGGCGTCGGCATCAGCGTCCTCAACTTGCGGACGGCGCTGGACGCCATCGCCGCCGCCGTGCGCGAACGGCGCAAGGGCTACATCTGCGTGACCGGTGTGCATGGCGTGATGGAGGCGCAGGTTGATGAAAGCTTCAAAAAAATTCTCAATGACGCCTTCCTCTGCACGCCGGACGGGATGCCGATGGTGTGGGCCGGCAGATTGGACGGCCACCGCGAAATGTCCCGCGTCTATGGCCCGGACTTGATGCTGGACGTTTGCCGGTGGAGCGAGACGAGCGGGGCAAAACATTTTTTCTACGGCGGCGCGGACGGCGTGGCGGAACTCCTTTCGCAAAAACTGAAGGAAAAATTTCCCAAGCTCCAAGTCACCGGCACGTTCACGCCGCCGTTCCGCGCGTTGAATGAAGCCGAGGTGAAAAGTTTGTCGGCGCAAATTGCCGCCGGGAAGCCGGACATTTTGTGGGTGGGCTTGAGCACGCCGAAACAGGAGAAGTTCATGGCGGAATTTTTACCCAGGCTGGACGTGACGCTGATGCTGGGCGTGGGCGCGGCGTTTGACTTCCACACCGGGCGCGTCTCACAGGCACCGCGCTGGATGCAGCGCAGCGGGCTGGAATGGCTTTACCGCCTGGGCAGCGAGCCGCGCCGACTGTGGAAGCGCTACCTGCGGAACAACCCGCTGTTCGTGCTGAATTATCTGCTGCAAAAAACCGGCCTGAAAAAATTCCCCCACGCATGACGCCGATTCACACAGGCAAATGCGGCGGCTGGATTTTTTTTCTGGCCGTGGCGACGGTCGCGGCGCTGGCGCTGACGGCCCGCAGTTTCTGGATTGATGAATGTTACTCCGCCCGGTTCGCGCAGCAGCCCACGCTGACGGCGTGTTGGAATTTGCTCCGGGAAATCAAAGGCTCCGACCCGCAGATGCCGCTCTACATTCTGTGGATTTGGGTTTGCGAAAAGTTTGTCGGCTCGAGCGAACTGGCGTTGCGCGCGGTGAATTTTTTCTGGTTCATCCCCGCGCTCATCGTGCTGGTGCGCGCGTTCGCGGGGAACCGCCAGTTGCAGGCCGCCCTTTTTCTCGCGGCCATCGCCCATCCGTTTGCGTGGTATTATTTGAACGAAGCGCGCGCCTACACGATGCAATTCAGCACCAGCATGATTTTGTTCGCCACCGTCTGCCATTGGGCGCGCCACCCGGAAACTTCCGTCGCCGCCGAGCGTGGCCGTTTTTTTATTTTCGCCGTGGCCCTGTTCTGCCTGTGCGGCAGCAGCCTGTTGAGCATGATTTTGGCGGGCGCGCCGTTGCTGCTGGCGCTGGCGTTGCTGCCGCCGGAACGGCTGCGGGCGTTCGCAAAACAATTCCGGGCGGGCATCGTGGTCACGCTGGGCGCGCTGCTGGCGCTGGGAATTTATTATCTGTGGACGCTGCATTCGGGCGACCGCGCCACGGGCATCGCCACAACGGGATGGAAAAACGTGGTCTTCATCGGCTACGAATTGGCGGGCTTCGCGGGGCTGGGGCCGGGGCGGCTGGAAATCCGGCATGGCGACGCGGAAATTTTCCAGCCTTACGCCTTGCCGCTGGCAGCGTATGGCGTGGTGGTGCTGGCACTGGCGGGTTTTGCGCTCAAGGATTGGTTGAAAAGTTTTGGCGCTAAAAAAATATTCTTGCTCGCCTTGGCCGTCGCTTTGCCGGCGGCGATTGTGGTGCTGGCGAGCGCATTTTCGCACTTTCGAATTTTGGGGCGGCATCTGGCGGCACTGTGGCCGGCGGTCATCCTCCTGCTGGGTTTTGGTCTGGCGGCGGTTTGGCGGCGCGGGGTGGCGGGCAAAATGTTAGGGATTACGTTTTTAATTTTTTATCTGGCATCGGCGCTGTCGCTGCGTTTCGCGGCGCGGCATGAGAAGGATGATTATCGCGCCGCCGCCGCGTTCGCCAAGCGAGCGCTGAACGCCGGGCGGTCAGTTTGGTGGAATGCAGATATCAACGCCGCGATTTATTATCAAGTGCCAATCGTGAAGTCCGGCGTGACGGCAACGAGGCAGGCGCTGCGCGTCATTCATCCCACCGCCGAGCAGCTCGCGGGCATGACGCCACCGCAGGTCATCATCACTTCGCGACCTGATGTTTATGATGAGCAGGGAGTCCTGCCCCGCTACGCCGCGACCAACGGGTATCAGGTGGAGGCGAGTCTGGTGGCCTTCAAATTGTGGACGCGGGCACCGGGAAATTTTAACCAAGGTCAGTCACCCGCACCGTGATCCAATTCCTGTTCGTCGCCAGGGCCACGTCATTCGCATTAAAATAGTTCGCCGGGAAATTTTAAGGCAAGGCCAGTCAACGCCTTCACGAGCCGACAACATATCGGAATGCAACGATTACTCCATTGGTATCAAAAACAATCAGACATACTTCGTGCCGATCAAATAAATTGCGCTCTTTTGGATCATTGACCTTCACCCGGCATTTAGGTCGGGACGAGGGTTCTTTTGCCCAGTGGTGATGAAGGGGATTTATGCTATTGTTCGGAAATTTTATGAGTAACACGAAAGCAAAAAACACCATCTGCCTTTGGTTCAACAAGGATGCGCAGGA
>JANOBC010000193.1:0-2013 GCA_031411455.1 Limisphaerales bacterium | reverse complement strand
CATCCTTCCAATACGGCGTAATAGATGAAGCGATAGTTGTCGTCAAAATCCTTGGCAGAAACCAGTGTGAGACTCATTAGCAGGGCCAGCAAGCCGGTGGAAAGGAGAAGGAGTTTTTTCATGGCTAGTTAAGGATTATTCCTCGTTCAATCTGTTGTCAACCGCCAAAACCCGCGCCCAGCGAATTCATGCTGGAATGTGTGAAACTTACCGGTCAGTTTTCTGCCTTGGATTCGCGCGCGGTCAAATCCTGCAAGGCTTTTGCCGGATGCTTATTCTCGTAGAGCGCGGCGTAAATCTCGTCAATGATCGGCGTCTCCACCTTCAACTTGCGCGCGAGGTCATGCGCGGATTTCGCGGTGGGATAACCTTCAGCGACGGAAACGGCGTTCGCGAGAATCGTTTCAACCTTTTCCCCGCGCCCCAGTCTTTCGCCGAAACCACGGTTGCGGCTCAACTTGGAAAAGCACGTCACCATCAAGTCGCCGAGGCCGCTCAAGCCGGAAAAAGTTTCCGTCTGCGCACCGCCTGCCACGCCCAGACGACGAATTTCCGCAAGGCCGCGCGTGACGAGCGCCGCCTTAGAATTATCGCCAAAGCCTAATCCGTCGCACACGCCCGCCGCGATGGCGATGACGTTCTTCAACGCGCCGCCGAGTTCCACGCCAGTCAGATCGTTGCTCGTATAAACGCGGAAGGTCGGGCGATGAAAAATCTTTTGCACCGCCGCCGCCGTCGGAGTATCGCTGCTGGCCGCGACAATCGCCGTCGGCACGCCGCGCGCGACTTCGAGCGCGAGGGACGGGCCGGAAAGCGCGGCGAGCTTTGCCTGCGGCGCGGTCTCTTTGAGGATGCCGCACATGGTCAGGCCGCTCGCTTGTTCAATGCCTTTGGTGACGCTGACGGCGATGCCGGAAAAGTTTTTCAAAGCGGCGGTCACTTTGCGGAATGCTTTCGATGGCACGGCGACAACAATCATTTCCGCCGTGGAAACGGCCTTCGCCAAATCCGCTTCCAATTTCAAATCGCGCGGCAGTTCGATGCCCGGCAGGTAACGCTCGTTGCGGAACGTTTGCGCCATCGTTGCCAGATGCGCCGCGTCGTGACCCCAGAGCGTCACCTCGTAGCCGCCGACGTGAGTCGGCGCATTTTCTGATTTAAGGGAGGAAGCTGGCGCCGGCTCACGTCGGCGGCTACCAGAATTTTGCGACAGTAATCCGGCGAGCGCCGTGCCCCACGCGCCCGCGCCGAGAACGGTGATTTTCACTTCGCACCTCCGTTCGCTGAAGTTTTTTTGCCGAGCCGATTTTCCGTTCCGGCCATGAGCCGTTGGATGTTTCCTTTGTGTTTGTAAATTGCCAGCCCGCCGAGCGTGAGCGTGACGATGTTCAAAGTGTCATTGTTTTGCGTCCAATAAACCGCAATCGGCAATGCAATCGCCGCCGCGATGGAGCCGACGGAAACATATCTGGTGAGCACCAGCGCGAGAATAAAAACAACGAGCGCCACGAGCAATGCCCACGGCGCGAGCGCGAGATAAACGCCTGCCGTCGTGGCGATGCCTTTGCCGCCTTTGAATTTTAGCCAGCAGGTATAGTTGTGGCCGAGCACGGCAAAAATTCCGGCGAGCACGAAAAATTTCATCTGCAACTCCGCCGGTGACTGGGCGAAGGTCTGGTAAAACAACCCGGAGTAATGAGCAGCCAGCCAGTTAAAAAACAACGGCGGCAGAAACGCGCACGCCGCGTAGCCCTTCAACGCATCCATCAGCAGCACGAAGATTCCCGCCGGTTTGCCGAGCACGCGCATGGCGTTCGTCGCGCCGATGTTGCCGCTGCCCACACTGCGGATGTCTATGCCCTTGGCTTTCGCGACGAGATAGCCGAACGGAATCGAGCCGAGCAGATACGCGCCGAGCGCGGTGAGGAGGTAAGCGAGGTAAGGCACGGCGATAATCTAACGGTTGCGGGTTGCTGGTTGAAAGTTGAAAGTTCAGGAGTCGCGCGAAGGACG
>JANOBC010000192.1:0-13868 GCA_031411455.1 Limisphaerales bacterium | reverse complement strand
CCGATCAGCGCGCAGTTTATCAGCAAGTCATCGAGGCAAGTCGCAAGGAAGTATTGGATGCGGTCGGCGCGCAAGGTCTGGCCAAGAGCCGGATGGTGGTGCTGACGGCGTTGTTGCGCCTGCGTCAAATCTGCTGTGATCTGCGTTTGCTGAAGCTGGAAAATGTGGACCCGGCAAATGCCTCGGGCAAACTGGATCTGTTCGGTGAGTTACTTGAGGAAGTTGTGGATGGTGGCCATCGCGTGCTGGTCTTCAGCCAGTTCACAAGTATGTTGAGTTTACTGCAGGACAAGCTCAAAGCGGAAGGGATTGAGTTTTGTTATCTCGATGGTTCGACGTCTGATCGTGGTGCGGAGGTGCAACGATTTCAAAACACCGCGACGATTCCAGTGTTTCTCATCAGCTTAAAGGCGGGCGGCACGGGCTTGAACCTCACCGGTGCGGACACGGTGATCCACTTCGATCCGTGGTGGAATCCGGCGGTGGAAGATCAGGCCACCGGACGCGCCCACCGCATCGGTCAGTCGAAAGTCGTGACCAGTTACAAGTTGATCACGCGCGATACCGTGGAGGAGAAGATTTTGACCCTGCAACACCGGAAACGGGAAATCATTCGCGGCACGCTCGAAGGCGAAGAGGCGTTCACGGCGTCGCTGAATTGGGACGAGATTCAGGAGTTGCTGAGTTGACGTATGGTTGGCCTGATTTGATTTTACAATAGATCGTCCCATTCACATCCTAAAACTTTTTGCAGGCGAAGCACCGTCGTGAGCAGAATGTTCACGTCACCCGCCTCAATCTTCTGGACGGTGCGGATGTTCAGATCGACCAGCTCCGCCAGTCGTTCTTGCGTGATTGTTTTAGCCATCCGTTCTCGGCGGACATTCGCACCGAAAGACTTCAGTTGGCCGGCCTGTTTTGAGTTCAGAGGCATACGCCTCATTAGGGCGCATATTCGCCTTGACGACCACGGCACGATGGGGCGTATTCTGTGCGCACACAATCAGCGCCGATCCAACGGTTCGTGACGGGTAATGGAAAGCCGTTCGGTTGCGAGTCGGTTTCTATGGGAACTATGATGAATAAATTCAGGGCACTGGTGATTGCCATTGCGGCTTTCGCAATCACCTACTTCATTGGTTTCCCTATTGTCTGCGGTGAAACTCAGCGAAACTACGCCCGCCTGCTTGCGGCGTGGAATTCTCCGGCCATTTCGTTAATCGAATTGCGGGATCTTTCAGCAATCGTTTCCCGGGAAAGCCAAAATGAAGATTTGCAGTTCGTGGCAAAACACCTGGCGACGACGGCCTCGCTTTGGAGCGATTTGGGTTACGCACGACTTGGTGACATCAAGGCATCCAGCAAGATTGAATATTTTGGCCGCGCATTCCTGGAGGGCTACGTCAACCCGGCAATCAATTTGAAAACCATTCCGCTGTGGTGGAACGCCAAAAGATTTGAACAAACCTCGGTGGCGTTGGATTGGCGGAACAAGCTGATGCTAGGGCTGCGATGGGCGACGGCGGCTAGCGTTGCGATCGCTGTCTTCTACTTGTTCGGCGAAAAACCAAAACCCCAACACTAAAATAGAAAGACTCTGATTATGAAATTGCCATGGCCCTTCAGTTTAATCGAGAAATTCTGCCGTTTCCTCAAAAACATACCAAATTTTCTCTTGTCCAGTGCTGGCGGACTTGTGCTCGCCTTGAGTCTTGTGGCTGGGGCGATAGTAGAACGAAAAGACATCGCTGTGGCTGTGGCTATCGCAGGAACTTTTATTGGCACAGCGTTGTTAAGCTTCTTCCTGCCTAAACTTCTCTACACGATGAAGGAAGAGGAGTTAAGACAGGCAGCCTTGGCAAATACAATATTGATCGAGGCGCAACGCAAGAATCAGGAGTTGGCAAACGCGCAAATGAAAATTGCCCACCTTGAAGGAATGCGAATCAATCTGGATCAGTTCCGTTCGGTATTTAATTTAGGCTTGCTAGAAATAGATATGCACATAACTGACTTTTACAAAAAGTCACTCGGAAAAACAGTGCGAGCTAGGCTTGACCCTCGAAAAGATTATGAGGACTTTTATGTTGGGGTTTTGAAGATTCCAATCAAAGCACACCTGGGAGTGGATTTGACAAAGGTTCGACTCAGAGAAAATGATGAGGGGAAAATTATCATTTCAAACATCATTCCATCTCACATTATTGATACCAAGGACGGCGAAGTTTGGCCCCTAGATGAGGTCAGGAGCGAATATATGAAGAGCGATAAAGTTGTCGAGATAGAGTCTGATCCTGCCGATCCTAGACGCATAGTAGAGGCCAGAGAACACGCAAAGCAGGTTCGCGGGCGTTTGAAGGAGGGCAATGATCTCAAGCCCTATGAGCCTGCAATCATTAAGGCAGCACAGCATGCCCTGCGGGCTTTATTGATACCACTAAATAAGGAAATTGAGTTTTCGGACGAGCCAAGATTGGATGGGGATCAAATCCTCGCGTTTTTGGAAAAGCACAACAGTCGACTTCAACGCAAGATTGAAGAACGAAGAAAGCAAATCAATCCACCTGACGATGATTCTGCAAACAGCGTAACAACGTAGAGATTGGTGATTAACGGACCTGTCCCGTCAACGACATTTATTTTTCCTCAGAACAACCCATTAGAGAACTATGAAGTCCACGCTAAAGCCCTGGGCAAGCAACAGACATTTTATGCCATCCTTTCTCCAAGTGGGCAAAGCAATCAAACTGGTTGGAAATGACCTGTGGGTCTGCGGCGAGGGGGCGATTGCCTTGTGGATTTGAAGGCAACCAACGTTAAAAAATACTGCCACATTAAAGCCGCTGGCGGCTACATCTCGGCACAGTTAAACTTGGGCTGCACCGACGAGCGCCAACAGCGTCACGACATAGGGCCATACGCTCCAGATCGTGCCGATGGTCATGAGCGACAAAATGACCAGACCGATGATGAGTAATAAATTCTGCATAGTGTTCCTTTCGTAGAAATGCCGGGGTTCACTCGAACCCCGGCCAATGTTAATTTTTCCGTTCGTGCCGGCACGCCAACCCTTCCTTGAGCGTGTTCAGGTCATAACGCCAGCCCGGCAGCCGCAGCACCTCAATCAGGATGTCCACGCCCATGAACTCCTGAATGAGCAACATCAACCGGTCTTTGCATTGCTGCATCGTCGACCGACTGACCTTGAAGGCCAGCGCCACATCCGACACCGTGCGGCCTTCCAGCAGATACGTCACGATGGCCTGCTCCCGTTCCGACAAGCGTCGCCAGAGCGTTTCCCAATCCATTTTACGCGCCGCCATGACCGAAGGGTCGGCGGCATCTTGGGACAACACATCGTGGAACGTGAACACCTCGCCCCCGACCTCATCCACCGCTGCGGGTTCATCCAGTGAACTGAGCCGGGTGGAGCCGTTCAATTGGGTGCCGACAGCCAAGACATCCACGATGGAAGAGCCGGTGGAACGGCGCCCGGATTTGGCGTGTTGAATGGTGTAGTAGGCGATGTTCCCGGGAGTGACTTTTTTGCCGGCCAGTTCGACGTTGTGAAGCATCTTGGCGGCGATGGCGGTGGCGTCTTGGATGAGTTCTTCGGCATCTTCGGAGCCGACATGACAGACGGTGCGGGGAATGGCGGCGCGTAGCCGTGGGACGACTTCTTCCTGTAAGATCCAACCAGCTTGAGGAGACCTGGGAATTCCTTTTGGTAGGGGTTATGAATGAAAAATCCCCGGCACCAGAAGGTGTCGGGGACGTGACAGAGAACGTCCCTGTCATGGGTTCATAACACAAAAAGAGGGGGCTGTTGCAGAGGTGGTAGCGTTTCAGTTTCACATATCAGCTGCCTTGAATTCAAAGTGGTCAGACGGAATCCGTTGTATCCCGCGTTGTATCCCGCGACACTTATTTTGGTGTTAAATGAGGTGAAGTGGTGAAGTTAACAAGGCTCACCAAACCCTGAAATCACCAAATGTTTACGGCCTCAAAGTGATGACAGGTAAAATGAAGTGAGATGAGGTTGAGTGACCCGTTTAAAATTAGAAGGCAGATGCTCTATCCAACTGAGCTACGGGTGCAGCCCTGCGTAGATTAGCCGCCCCGCGAAGCTGATGCAACTCCGCCGCCCTCACTTCGCGTTCGGATCGGGGATGAAGATTTTTTTGCCCACGATCAGCAGGTCGGGATTCATCTTCGGATTCGCCTTGATGAGTTGCGAGGTTGTGATTTTCACACCTTTGTCGCGATACGCTTTGGCAATGACGCCCCAACTCTCGCCCGCCTCGACCGTGTGATAGTAGCCCTTCTGCGGCACATCGGGCGTCGCGGTGTCGTCGGTGTTCTTCGGCGTGACCACGGGCGTCCGGTTTTTCACCGGCGCACCGGCGACGACTTTGCCGAGGTTCTCGATTTGGCGACTGATGGCTTCGTTGTCCTTCTGGCGTTTCCGATCAACTTCCTGAATTTTTTCCGCGAGGGCTTTCATGTCGCTGGCGCTGGCATTGTCCTCGGTCTTGGGCGCATTCACCTTGTCGCGCAGTTCGTTGACCTCTTTGGCGATTGCCTCGATGCGCTTGGACTGCTGCGCCTGCGCTTCGAGCAGATCCTGCATCTGGCCGCTCAACTTATCGAGCTGCTGCTGCGTGGCGGATTCCTGGCCGAAAACCGTCGCGACGGAAAATGCCACGAACAAAATCAAAAATGAAAGTCTCTTCATGCCGGAATGAAAAACCGCTTTGCCTCCCGCGTCAAGTTAAGTGTGCCGGACGATTGCGTCCGCGACGGATTCCTTTTGCGTTGCCGCCGGTTTCGCGCTATTCGTTCGCGCCGTTGAAATGAACAAACGCGCCATCATCAAAAAAATCATTGCCCGGCTCGCCGAAGAGTTGGAGACGTATCTCCGCGCCGCCCAGTTCGCCCGTGCCGAGGCCACGCACGAGCAAAACAAGGCGGAAAATAAATACGACACGCGCGGCCTGGAAGCTTCCTACCTCGCGCGCGGCCAGTCGCAGCAGGCGGCAGAACTGGATGCGGCCATCATTGAATTTGAAAAATTGTCCGCTAAAAACTTCGCCACTGACGCGGCCATCGCGGTCGGCGCGCTGGTGGAACTGGAACTCGGCGGCGAAAAGAATTTTTATTTTCTCGGCCCGCGTGCTGGCGGCACGGAAGTCATCCACGACAAAAAAGAAATCATGGTCATCACCCCGCAGTCGCCGCTCGGCGAACAGCTCGCGGGCAAAAAAACCGGCGACGCATTTCAATTGAAGCTGGGTAAAGAAACTCGCGCTGCGAAAATTATCGGCGTGGTTTGAACGGGTTGGTGGCGTTTGTCGCGCTGCGACAAACTATGCCTGCGGAGGAGGCACTGGCAAGGTGGCAACATCCTGATTCCCTACATCCAACTCTGCCGTCGCCTGACGATGCGCTCGGCGACGGGTTGGCTCGCAGCGCGAGCCAGCCCACCATTCACCCCGCCATCTGACCACGCGTGACGCCGAGTTGATTAAATAATTTCAATTCCCGCCACAACTCCGTGCCGGAAATTTCACCGCGCAACAACTGCCGGTATTTGGCAATCGTGCGCTCCACTTCGTCCGGCGATTCGTTCAAGAATTCCACGCGGAAATTTTTCACGCCCAGCGTGAGCAGGCGTTCCACAAACTCCGCGCCCGTCTGCGCCTGCGAGTTAAAAACCGTGTTGCGGCAGCCCGCGTCCGCCTTGAGCGGATGCAGTGCGCCGACGCGGTCGCGCAACTGGACCGCGTGCTTGTCGCACGGGCGACCGCAGTCGTGGTAATCTTTGCCCATCGAGAGAAACGCGCAGAACACGCAATGCTCCATGTGAAACATCGGCATGTGCTGATGGATCGTGACCTCGAACCATTCCGGCGGCGCGGCTTGCAGTAGCGCGTCGAGTTGCAGAACGTTCAAATCGTAACTCGCCGTGACGCGCTCAAGGCCGAAATGATTTTTGAAATAATCCGCCGTGAGTCGGTTCGCCACGTTGAGCGAAAAATCCCCGACGCGCCGCGTGTCCGCGAAAAATTTCAGATGGTCATAGTTGCGAACGAGCACGCCGTCGGCGTTCGCCGATTTGACCAGATTGAGAATCCACTCCTCGCCCATCTTGAAAATGCGCGGCGGGGCGACGAAAATTCCGGGCTGCGAGAATTGAGGATTGAGAATGGCAGATGGCGCGCAGCAGCCGCGCGCGGTATGGAAGGTCGTCACGGCCTCACGATATTTTTTTGGATCTTCAAACTCGCAATAGACTGTCGTCACGCCGCACTTCAGCGCGGAGTCGAGTTGGGCGAGATTGCGAACGAGGACAATTAAATGCGGAGCGGGAAGTGCGGAGTGCGGAATCGCCGCCACGTATCCGACCGGCATAATTCCGCACTCCGCACTCCGCACTCCGCACTCATTCAGCGTCCACCGCTTCGGCTGCGCGCAGAGTTCTTCCAACTCCGCCGCGACTTCACGACGCAGGCGGTTCATTTCGCTGACGGGCAACAGCACGTCACCGACAAGAAAATTTTTCAACACGCCAAGCTTGAATGGCGTGCCGCCGAGGCGGCCGAATTGGTCGCGCATTTTTTCTTCGGTGAGCGGAGTTTTCTCCGCCTTGGTCAGCGGCATGGCCGACGCGGCTTGCGCCATGTGACCCGATTCATCGCGGACGACGAGCGTCAGCGGTTCGCCGAGCGCACCGTAAACCTCCATGAGGACGGGGCGTTGATGGCGAATCTTTTCACCTTCAAACGTCTGGCGCAGTTGCTTGTCGAGCGCGGGATCGTTGGTCTTCCACAGCTTGTCGCCAACGTTGACGCGGAGAAAATCAATCTGGCCGTTGCCGAAACGCAGCTCCGTCAATTCCATGCCGGGAATCTTAAAGCGCGGCGCTTCCATTTCGTAAATGCGCCCGCCTTCCTCTTTTTCGTCCGGCTTGCCGGCATCAAAAACAATTCCGTCGCCCAGCTTCAGCGGCGCGGACAGATTCACGATGACGCCGTCGCGCACAATTTTTTTCACCTCGCCGAGATAGACGCCGCGTTTTTTCCCGAAGCGCGCGTGGACAAGTTTTTGGTTGTCATTGCCGCCGAACCAGCCGGTGAACAGGCCGCGAGAGAAAGTCATCTCCAGCTCGTAACGCGGAGTGCGGAGTGCGGAGTGCGGAGTGGCGGACTCGTTGGCGTCAGTTTTTATTCCGCACTCATCGAGCGCCTTGCGATAGACGCGCGTGATGCTCGCGACGTATTCGGGCGCTTTGAGCCGACCTTCGATTTTTAGCGACGAAACTCCAGCGCGGACGAGTTCCGGCAAAACGTCGAGGCCAGACAAATCTTGCGGGCTTAAAAGATAACGTTTGTCGCCGAGTGGAACTTGCACGCCGTCGCTGATGAGTTCGTAAGGCATCCGGCAGGCTTGCGCGCACTCGCCGCGATTCGCACTGCGGCCACCGAGTGATTCGCTTGTCAGGCATTGGCCTGAATACGCGACGCACAATGCGCCGTGGACGAAAACCTCCAGGGGAAATGCGGAGTGCGGAGTGCGGAGTGCGGAATTAATTTTTTCAATCTCCGCGATGGAACATTCGCGCGCGAGCACGGCGAGATTGCAGCCGAGGTTGCGGGCGAATTCAATTCCCGCCGCGCTCGTGATGGTCATCTGCGTGGAGGAATGAATCGGAAAATCCGGCGAGAGTTCGCGGATCAACCGGCAGATGCCCACGTCCTGCACAATCGCGGCGTCCACTCCGGCAGCGATGATGGCACGGAGATAATTTTCTGCATCGGCGATTTCGTTTTGAAAAACCAGCGTGTTGAAGGTGACGTAGCCTTTCACGCCACGACGGTGGAGAAATTCCATGAGCTTCGGCAAATCGGCTTCGGTGAAATTATGCGCGCGCATCCGGGCGTTGAACTTGTCGAGGCCGAAATAGATGGCGTCCGCGCCGTTCTCGACGGCGGCTTTGGCGCAGTCCCAGTCGCCAGCGGGCGCGAGCAGTTCCGGCAAGTGCGGAGTGCGGGGTGCGGAGTGCGGAGTGGTTGGCGCGGCGGCGGTCATTTGAAAAATGTTTCCTGCAGCGAACCTTTTTCAGTGCGAATCAAAGTGCCGGGACCGACGTTGTGCCGCGTGAACCAGCCTTCTTTGGTTTCGAGCGCGAAGAGGATGTCGTTGCGCGCAGCGGCGACGCCGTTGGTATCGTTCTGTTCAAGGTGGTGGATTTCTTGGATGACGCCATCAGCGGTAAGGTAGGCGACGGAGATGGATTCAGGGCAGTTCTTCATCCAAAAGTTGGCCTGTTGTGGATAGCGCAGGTTGAAGATCATCGCGTCGGTTTCCTGGATGTTCGTGCGGAACATCATGCCGCAGCGAATTTCGTCGAAGGAGAGCGCCAGTTCCGCGTCCAACGTTTCCGCGCCGAGATAAAGTTTCATTGTCCGCAATTTCGGCTGGGCGTGCGTGGGTTCGCTGTTTGCCAGCGGCGGCGGCGCGGCGGGCGCGGGCGGAACAGACTTGCTGCAACCGGCCAGCAACGCCAGCGTGAGGAGCAGAGTGAAGGGAAATTTCATTTTCACCCGCCTAACTTGCCGGAAGCGGCGGCGTTTTTCAATGTTTCCCATCACCTTCATCCTCGTCCTCATCACAGGGTTTTGAAGACGAGGATGAGGATGAGCGCCAGTGCAATTCACCGCTAACAAATCGCAAGCCGTCGCCATCGCGGTCAAGTGGCGGGCGTTAGACTCTTGCTCCCGTAATCCTGCGGGCGGCGCGATTCGCCGTCGGAGCGTGGGTCTGTGACCCGCAGCGGCTTCGCCAATCAGAGCGTGTGCGAAATAAATGGGAACGTCTTCGAAAATTCGGACGGGCGGCGGCTCACAGAGCCGCGCTCCGCAAACGGGCGGCGCGATTGACTTGCGCGCCGGACAGATTAGTTTGCCAGCACTGTGAACACCACCAGCCAGCCAGCCGCCAGCGTGCGGCTTGATGAACTCGCCCCGCGCGTTTGCGCCGTGGTGTCCAGTGTCGAGGCGGGTGACGAGGACACGCAACGCCTCAAGACGCTCGGCGTCTGCGTGGGCCGGCGCGTGGAACTCGTGCGCGTGGGCGATCCGCTCATCGTGAAAATTTTCGGTTCGCGCCTCGGCCTCTCCGCCGAACTTGCCGCGCGCGTCCGCGTGGAAATTTGTTCGCCCGATCATTGCGCGCTGCACGACAAAGAGACCAAGGCCGCATGAGCGCGTGCCACGACCCCAAGACCGCGACGTTGCCGCACCACGCTTTCACGCTGGTGCTCGTTGGAAATCCGAACGCGGGCAAAACTTCCCTCTTCAACGCGCTCACCGGTCTGCGCGCCAAGACGGCGAATTTCCCCGGCACCACGGTCGAACGAAAAGTGGGCCGTCTGCACCTCGACCACAAACAGATTGTCGTCGTGGATTTGCCCGGCCTTTACAGCCTCGACAGCAAGTCGCCGGATGAAAAAATTGCCGCTGATGCGTTCCAAGGAAAACTGGAACACACCGCGCCGTCCGCAGCGCTGGTCGTGGTGGACGCGACCAATCTCGAAAGAAATCTTTTTCTTGTCAGTCAGGTTTTGGAGTTGAAAAAGATTCCCGTCATCGTTGCGCTGAACATGATGGACATGGCGCGGCGCGATGGCATTCGTATTGACGTGGCGAAACTTCGCGCCGAACTCGGCTGCGTGGTCGTTCCCATTTCTGCCCGCAGCGGCGAGGGGATTGATGAATTGAAAGGCGAGCTGAATCGCCTTGTCACCGGCGCGATGCCGGAGGCGGTGAACCACGTTGACCCTGGGTGTGGCGGGTGCACCGGCTGCACATTTCAGGCACGTTACGAATGGACGGAGAAAATTTCCACGAAGGTCATGGACGCCGTCGCCCACCAGCGCTCGCAGTGGACGGAAAAATTAGACGACGTGCTTACGCATCCCGTGTTCGGCGTCCTCGCCTTTCTCGCCGTGATGCTGCTGGTGTTCGCCCTGATTTTTTGGGCGGCGAAAATTCCGATGGAATTGATTGACCGCTTGTTCAGCGGCCTCGGCTCCTGGGTGGGCAACAAGGTTCATGAAGGCGATCTGCAAAGCCTGCTCGTTCACGGCGTCATCGGCGGCGTGGGCGGCATCCTGATTTTTCTGCCGCAGATCTGCATTTTATTTTTTGTGCTCTCGCTGCTGGAAGATACGGGCTACCTGTCGCGCGCGGCGTTTGTGATGGACAAGGTCATGCGCCGCTTCGGCCTGCCGGGCAAGGCGTTCGTGCCGATGCTCTCGGCGCACGCCTGCGCGATTCCGGCGATCATGTCCACGCGCGTCATCGAAAATCCGCGTGACCGGCTCGTGACAATTCTCATCACGCCGCTGATGACTTGCTCGGCGCGCATTCCGGTTTACGCGATGGTCACGGCGTTGCTCTTCCCCAATTCATCCTGGAAAGCGGCTTTGGTTTTCACCGGTGCGTATGCGTTCGCGGTTGTCACGGCGCTGGTGATGGCCTTGATTTTTCGTGGGACGATTCTGCCTGGTGGCAGCCAGCCGCTGATGATCGAACTGCCGCCGTATCGTGTGCCAATGCTGCGTGTGGCGTTGCTGCACACGTTTGACCGCGCGATGATTTTTGTGAAGCAGGCCGGGACGATCATCCTGCTGATTTCGCTGATTCTCTGGGCGCTGGCGTATTATCCCAAATCCTCGCCGCCCGCCGCCGCCGCGGCGATGACGCAGCAGGCCGCGCAGTTTGCCGCTGCCGGTGAAACAACGAACGCGGTTGCCTTGACCGCCGAGGCTGACCGGCTGACCGCGCAGCACTCGCTGCAAAATTCTTTCGCGGGAAAAATTGGTCATGTGATGGAGCCGTTCATCGCACCGCTGGGCTATGACTGGCAGATTGGTATTGGGATTTTCAGTTCGTTCGCAGCGCGCGAGGTCATTGTTTCGACGCTGGCGATTGTCTATGGCGTGGGCGAGGACACGGTGGAGAAAGACCGCAACTCGCTTTACGATTCGCTGCGTCGCGCGAAGCGTTCGGATGGCTCGCCGATTTTTAACACGGCGACGTGCGCGAGCCTGCTGGTGTTTTACATCCTCGCGGCGCAATGCCTTTCCACCACCGCCGTCGTGAAACGGGAAACAGGCGGATGGAAATGGCCTCTGTTTCAGATCGCTTACATGAGTGCGCTGGCCTATCTCGCGGCGCTCATCGTGTATCAGACGTTGCGGCACTTCGGGCAAGCGTAAATAGGGTTTTTCTAAGAACTCATTTTGCAGCGCTGTTTGTGGCTGTTTCAATGGCGGCTTCCAAGACGCGCAATGCTGGCCACCACTGAGTTCCTCCATCAACGAATAATACATTAGCTCCAGCAGAGCCATGGTTGCCGAGTGGTTCAATGGCAAGAATTCTAATGGGAGAATCGTTCGTGAACCGTCCTGGAAGCAGGCGATAATCGGCCCATGAATCCACCTGCGTCCATGTTCCAATTTCGTGCCGAGTTGAAGGGCAACGAAGTAACTTTGCCCAATTGGCATCATCTCCTACCAAGTTAAGCTCAGCCCATGTGGACGGAAAATGACCGGCATGCGCGGCGGCATACTCGCGGGCGAGCCGCCCGGGCTCCTTGCTCAAATCTCCACGACTTGCTTGTATTCCGGCACGATGACTTGGGCGTTCGGTTTCATCGCGCGCAAGGTTTCCGCGTGGGCCAGGCAGGATTCTTCTTCGCCGTGGATGCAGAAGATGCGGCGGATGTTGCCGGTGAGTTTCTCAACGTAGCCTTTCAATTCATTTTTATCTGCGTGGCCGGAATAGGTGTCGAGGGAAACGACTTTCGCGCGGACTTCGCACGGGTCGCCGAAGATGTTCACGGGATTTTTGCCATGCGTGATCATGCTGCCGAGCGTGCCTTCGGCGCAGAAGCCGATGAAGAGGAGGAGATTTTTTTTGTCGCTGATGTTGTTCTTCAGGTGATGACGGATGCGTCCGGCCTCGGCCATGCCGGAGGCGCTGATGATGACCATGGGTTCGTGACGGTCGTTGAGCTTCTTGGATTCCTCGGCGTCGCGGATGTAGGTAAGATTTTTCATCTCGAACGGACTTTCCTGATTGCAGAGCGTGGCCGAAAGGCCGGGCTTAAGGTCATCGAGATGCTTCGTGTAAATCTCACTGGCCTTGGTGCTCAGCGGACTGTCCACGAAGATGGGCAGGCGCGGCAATTGGCCGGCGCAAATCAGTTCGTGCAGGACATAAACAATCTGCTGTGTGCGCCCGACGGAGAAGGCGGGGATGATGATTTTGCCGCGTTGCGCGATGGTTTCGCTGACGAGCTTGGCGAGAATGGCGTCGGCATCAATGCGCGGGGCGTGCTCGCGGTTGCCGTAGGTGGATTCGATTTGGAGATAGTCCACGTTTTCAACGGGCACGGGGTCGCGGAGAAGTTCATCGCTGCCGCGTCCCACGTCGCCGCTGAAGAGCCAGCGGAATTTGCGGCCTTTTTCCTGCACGTCGAGAATGACTTGGGCAGAACCAAGAATGTGTCCGGCGTCGCGGAAGGTTACATTCACGCCGGGAACGGGAGAGAATGTTTTTTCGTAACCGTGCGCGATGAATTGTTTCACGGCCTTCTCCGCGTCCACGACGTGATAGAGCGGCTCGACGGGCGGCAGATGTTTTTTCGCGCGCCACTTGGAGACGAAGATGGCGTCCTGCTCCTGGATGTGCGCGGAATCAATCAGCATGATGGCGCACAAATCGCGCGTGGCTTCGGTGCAATGGATGGGGCCGTCGTAGCCTTTGCTGGCGAGATTCGGGAGATTGCCGGCGTGGTCAATGTGCGCGTGGCTCAAGACGACGGCGTCAATTTTGCGGGGGTCGAAGGGGAACGTGGTGTTGCGCTGGGTGGTTTCCTCGCGATGGCCTTGAAACAAACCGCACTCAAGCAAAAGATTTTTGCCATTCACTTCGATGAGATACATTGAGCCGGTGGTGGTGCGCGAGGCACCGAGGAAGTGGATTTTCATGGGAGACAATTACCACGGATGGACACGGATGGACACGGATTTTTTGGAAAAACGGGTTGGACTTTCAAGGATGATTGGCTAGAGTCACGGCATCAATTATGAAAAATGACACGACCACAACCCTGTTGAATTTCGTGCTTGCCGCCCTCGTCATCTTGAGTGTGCTGTTCGCCTATTTCTCGATCATGCGCACGCGCGACCTGCGCCAGATGCAAACCTCGTTGCAGATGGAAGCGCAACGCATCCAGTTCGGCTCACAAAAAGCGCAGGCGCTGCTGATGGACACAATCGAATTCAACAAGTCCGCCAAAAGCCCCGAACTCGCCCAGATTATTCAGGCCGCCCAAACCCCGGCTCCAGCCGTTCAACCCGCCACCAAATAATTTTTTATGACCTCTGACAACAACCACACTCACGACGAAATCGCCGCGCTCAAGAATCAGGTCTTCACCCTGCTCGTCGCGCTGGTCGTCATCAGCGGCACGCTCACGGTCTATCTGTATCGCCAAGTGAGCCTCGCTCGTAAGGACATCAGCCAAGGCCAGCAACTCGCCGGTGCGCTGAACCAGAACGAGCAGGCGATGGCCGGCTTTGTTTCTCGGCTGGTGGCTTACGGCGAGAAGCATCCCGACTTCACCGCGCAGGTGCTGAAGAAATACGGCATTGCCCCGATTCCGGGAGTTCCGGCCAATGCACCGGCTGGGGCTGTGCCGTTTGCCCCGAAGAAGTAAAAACTTTTCAACCCACCTTACCGCCGCAGTTCGGACAATAGTTCGACTGCGGCGGAATTTTTTTGGCGCAGCCCGTGCAG
>JANOBC010000191.1:0-5027 GCA_031411455.1 Limisphaerales bacterium | reverse complement strand
CTCGCGAGCTGCGAACCTCGGGTGGAAGCAGCTCGCGAGGACGCTCGCCCCACCAAATCAGACCACTACTCAAGCCCGCAATTTTTCCGCGCGCGTTTCAAAACGGTCTGCGCCAGATTGCGCGCCTTCATTGCGCCGTCTTTCAAAACGCTGTGAACGTAGTCGGGGTTCGCAGCCAATTCGGCGCGTTTGGCGCGGGCGGCGGCGAAGTAATCCCAGTAGTGTTCAAACAATCCCTTTTTGAGATCGCCATAGCCGAGGCCACCGGCGCGAAGACGGTTTTCAAAATCCACCGCGACTTCCGCCGGGGCGACGAGCTTGAGCAATTGGATGGCGAGATTCTTGTCGGCATCCGGCTTGGGTTCTTCGGGCGGACGCGAATCCATCTTGATGCCCATGACTTTTTTGCGGAGCGATTTTTCTTCGCCAAAAATTTCCAGCGTGTTGCCGTAGCTCTTGCTCATTTTTTCGCCGTCGAGTCCGGGGACTTTGGCGGTCTCGCCTTTGATTTGCGGATCGGGAATCACGAAGGTCTGGCCGTAGGCTTCGTTGAATTTCACGGCGATGTCGCGCGTCATCTCGACGTGCTGCTTCTGGTCTTGGCCGACGGGGACGATGTTGGAATCGTAAATCAAGATGTCCGCCGCCATCAGCACGGGATAGGCGAAGAGGCCATGGTTGATGGGGATTCCCTTGGCGGACTTGTCTTTGAACGAGTGGGCTTTTTCCAGCATGGACATGGGCGTGAGCGTCGAAAGCAGCCAGGAAAGTTCGCAGACTTCCGGCACGTCGGACTGGCGGAAGAAGACGGATTTTTTTGGGTCGAGTCCGCACGCAAGAAAATCCAGCGCGACGTCCCAGGAATTTTTTCGCCGTTCGTTCGCATCGAAGAGCGAGGTCATGGAGTGATAATCCGCGATGAAATAAAACGCCTCACCTTTTTCCTGGAGAGCGATGGCGGGCTGCATCATCCCGAAATAATTTCCGAGGTGCAGCGCGCCGCTGGGCTGGATGCCGGATAAAATTCTCATGGGCGTTGCTTACAATTTCCCCTTGGTGCTGGGCAGTTGTCCGGCGATGCGCGGGTCGTGACGGCGCGCGGCATCCACGGCGCGGGCGAAGGCTTTGAAGAGCGCTTCGACGATGTGGTGCGGTTCGTCGCCGTAGAGGAGTTCGAGGTGGAGGTTGCAGCGGGCTTCGTTGGTGAAGCCTTGGAAAAATTCGCGCGCGAGGCCGAAGCGGAAGACGCTGGACATGTCCTGCGATTTTTCGGCGTCGGAAATTTTCTTCTGGGAAAATTGATTCAGGCCGCGCCAAACGAGATACGGGCGTCCGCTGAAATCAACGACGCAGCGGGCAAGACATTCGTCCATGGGGACGTAGGCTTCGCCGGTGAACGGATTTTGCGGATGAAAGCCGTGGCCATAGCGGCGGATGCCACGTTTATCACCAAGCGCGGCGGCGATGGCTTGGCCGAGCGCGATGCCGCAGTCTTCGACGGTGTGGTGCGCGTCCACTGCGAGGTCGCCGTCACAACGCAAATCCAAGTCCACGGTGGCGTGCTTGGCGAAGAGCGTGAGCATGTGGTCGAAGAACGGGAGGCCGGTCTTGATCTTGGATTTGCCTTTTCCGTCGAGGTTGAGACGGATGGAGATCCGGGTTTCGAGGGTGTGGCGTTTGAGCTGGGACGTGCGTGCTTTCACGCGGGAATTAAAGCAGAGCGCGGGGATTTGTCACGGCTGCTTGGCGGGAATTTTTTTCTGGATGGCGTCAATCTGTTCCTGCAAGGCGGTGGGGTTGACGGCGACTTGCTGGGCGGCCCGGAACCAGTTGATGGCTTCTTCGTAACGTCCGGTCTGGTCTTCGAGGTAGGCGAGGTTGACGGCCATTTCTTCAAAGATGAGGCGGTTTTCTTTTTGCTCCTCCGGCTTGAGAGCTAGGTAGCGGTTCACGCCGAGATACCAGACGTTGCGGGCGTGATCGAAGTCGAGTTTGCTGGCGCGGTAGAGGCGGCCGAGTTCGAAGAGGAGTTCACAACTGCCGGGGTTTTGGCGGAGGCCTTCACGAAGAAAGGCTTCGGCCTGATCGGTGCGGTGCAGGTGTTCGCGGAGAAAAAAAGCGCCGACGGTGTAGGTTTCGATCTTGTTCGGGTCGAGTTCAGCGGCGAGCCGGAGCCAAGGAAGGATTTCGCGTTCGCGCCCTTGTTCGAGGTGGGTATGCTGGGTGATTTTGAAGTTGCGACCAAAGGCGTCCACCCAGTCCTTGGGCTTACCAAAAAAATCTTCATTCTTCTCGTCTTCCTCGTCCTCTTTTTTTCCGTGGCTGGCGGCGATGATTTCTTTTTGCCCCTCCGATTTCTGGTCGAAAATAGTCGGGTAATAGCCGCTGTGAAAATAAACATCGGCCATGGTGAAGAATTGGTTGCCCAGAAGTTTACGTCCGTCGCCGAACATGAGACCGAGAAAATTTCCCGACCGGTCAGCGCGGCTCCAGCCAGTGGCGGCCAAATCCAACTGCGTCGCGAGTGAAAACGCCATGAGCGCGAGCAAGGCGAACAGGAGTGATGCGGCAGCCTTCATCAGGTGGTCAAATTTTTACGGCGGAAGCCCGCCCAGGTGAGCAGCAGGAAAATACCGATCCACACGGCGGCATACAAGGTGGCCAGAATAATTTTCGCCCACGGAACGGCGGCAAAGTTGTAGACCACGAAGTCGCTCAAGTAGAACCATTCCAGATGCGGGATAGAAAAATAGAGGAAGGTTAGGATGCCTTGCATGGGTTCGGGCTGCGCGAGGGCGATGTTCTTCAAATGGCCGCCAAGCAGCAGGATGCCGCCCACGGCCACAAACGAAATGGTGGAGGTGGAGGAGGGCGCGGCCAGATAAATGGAACCGAGCAGCACCATGGCGATGACGATGCCGAGCAGCATCCATTGCATCCACGCGGCTTGAAGATAAATCCCCACGGGCCAGATGTGTTCGCGCGAACCGGCGATGATGGCGAAGAATAAATAAAAGACAATCAGGGCAATGCCGGTGGCCAGCCAGCAGCCGAGGAATTTCCCCGCGACAACCTGGCCGCGCGATACCGGCTTGGCCAGCAGCGGAAAAATGGTGCGGGACTCGCGCTCCGCCGGTATTTGCCGGGCGGTGGTGACAATGGCAACGACCAGCGAGGAAACCCAGATGAGCAGCAGGCAGATGTCTTTTACATAGCGAACAATTTTATCGTCATGGAAAAAATTCATCGCCCCGGCAGCGCAGGTGAGCAGCGCGGTGAGGACAAACAGAACGTAGAAATCTTTGCGGCGGTAGAGCTCTTTGATGACCACACCGGCGACGGCAATAATTTTATTCATGGCTGCGGAGTAGTTTGAACGCCGACGATTTTCAGGAAGGCCTGCTCAAGGTTTGAATGGCCGCGCGAAATGTCAGCGACGGTGCCGACGGCCTTGAGTTCGCCCTGATGGACGATGGCCACGCGGTCGCAGACGGTTTCCACTTCGCCTAGTTCGTGTGAGGAGAAGAAGACGGTTTTACCCTCGTTCTTCAAGCGCTGGATGATCTCGCGGACTTTCATGCGGCCCAACGGATCGAGGCCGCTGGTCGGCTCGTCGAGGATGAGCAGGTCGGGATTATTTATGAGTGCTTGGGCCAGGCCGACGCGCTGCTGCATTCCCTTGGAGTAGGATTTGATCGGACGTTTGGCGGCGTGTTCCAACTCAACCAGTTTCAAAAGTTCGGCGATGCGCTTGTCCGCCTCCCTGCGGGCGATGCCAAAGATTGTAGCGTAGAAGCGGAGAATTTCTTCGGCGGTTAAAAATTTGTAATAGTAGGTCAGCTCCGGCAGGTAACCGATACGTTGACGCGCAATGGGCTGGCGGACGTCAATGCCGAAGAGGCTGGCACTGCCGGCCGTGGGCGGGACGAAGCCGAGGAGGACATTCATCGTAGTGGTTTTTCCAGCGCCATTTGGCCCAAGGAATCCGAAGACTTCGCCGGCCCTGACTTCCAGATCCAATCCTTGCAAGGCCACTTTCTGCGGCGGCTTTAGTTCGCGACTGCGATATTCAACCCGCAGTTTTTGAGTTTGCAGAATGGCGGTCATGGCAAAATGGGAAACCTTGAATTCACGGGCATTCTCGTAACGGAAAAATCTTGATGAGTCAAACACATCGCCAAAAAAAAGGCGCAAGGCCTTCGCCTTGCGCCGTGAAAGGAGTCTGAACTACTGCTGAACATGCGCCGGGGTAACGGTCGTGCCGACTGAACAAAATGCCGACGGCTGGTTGCCGACTGTGTTCAATGAGTAAATTCCTTTGGTGGGACAACCCGGCACCTGCCCAGTGTTGTTCAGCTTGATGTAGGGAGTCAGGTCATCGGGATAGGTGATTGGATCACCAACATGTTTTCCACTTTCGATGGAAAACTGCTGAACGGCCGTGTCAAGCTGACGAAGGTTATTAATGCAGGTGGTGGCCTGCGACCGAGCGCCCGCCCGCAGTAAGTTGGGAATCACAATCGCCGCCAACAATGAAATGATGGCGATCACAATCATGATTTCCACGAGCGTGAATCCTCCCAAACCGTATGTCCGGGTGATTTTCATGTTTTTTTGAGACGATGCGAATTTCTGGTGGCAGGGTTAATATGATTGCGTTTCTTTTCGCGTATTCGCCGGCCAGACTCGTCGGATTAATTTTAGCATTCAAGATGCCAAATTCAACTCAGGAGCGCCGGATGTTGGGGCGATAAAAAAACCCAGGGCTTTCGCCCTGGGTTTTGCAATCAAACCATTTCGTTCAAGGAAGAACGTGAGCCGGCGTCAAGGTGCTCAAAGAGCAAGCCGGGCTGGAGCCAACCGTGGCGCAAGTGTAGGTGCCATTGGCCGGACACGGAGGGATGCTACCCGCCGAGTTCAACTTGATGTAAGGCGTCAAGTGAGTCGGATAGGTGATGCTGGCACCGGTCTTCTGGCCGGTTTCCAGCGCGAACTGGTTGGCCGCCGCGTCAATCTGGCGGAGGTTG
>JANOBC010000190.1:0-6095 GCA_031411455.1 Limisphaerales bacterium | reverse complement strand
GGTCTTCGCCGGGCTTGAGCGCGTCGAGGATTTTCTGCTCTTCCTTGATCTGCTCGTCGGTGTAGCTGGCAGCCTTGATGGACAGACCGATGCGGCGTTCGTTCTTGTCAATTTTCACGACGCGAGCGGAAACGTCCTGACCGGCTTTGAGCACGTTCTTGATTTTCTCCACGCGCTCTTCGCTGATCTGCGAGATGTGGACGAGGCCGTCAATGTCGTGTTGCAGGCCGACGAACGCGCCGAAGCTGGCGAGCTTGGTGACTTTGCCTTGCACGAGGTCGCCGACTTTATAGAGCTTCTCGATGTTGGACCACGGGTCGGTTTCGAGCTGCTTCATGCCGAGCGCGATGCGCTGGCTGGACTTGTCCACTTCGAGCACGGTGGCTTCGATCTCGTCGCCCTTCTTGAGCATTTCGGAAGGATGATTGATTTTGCGGGTCCAGGACATGTCGGAGACGTGCACCATGCCGTCAATGCCTTCTTCGAGTTCCACAAACGCACCGTAGCTGGTGAGGTTGCGGACCTTGCCTTTGACTTTCACGCCGACGGTGTATTTCTCGGAAGCGCTGTCCCATGGATTGGATTCGAGTTGGCGGACGCCGAGCGAAATCTTTTGCTCGTCACGGTTGATGCCGAGCACGATGGCTTCGACTTCCTGATCCTGCTTGAGGACATCGCTCGGTTTGGCGACGCGCTTGGTCCAGGAAAGTTCGGTGACGTGGATGAGGCCTTCGACGCCGGGTTCGAGCTGCACGAACGCGCCGTAAGGAACGAGGCTGACGACCTTGCCTTTGACCTTGGTGCCGACGGGGAACTTGGTTTCGATGGCGTCCCACGGATTAGCCATCTTCTGCTTGAGGCCGAGGCTGACGCGTTCTTTTTCCTTGTTCACGTCCAGCACAACGACGTCGAGTTCCTGACCAACCTTGAGAATTTCGGACGTATGGCCAAGGCGACCCCAGCTCATGTCGGTGATGTGGAGCAAACCGTCGAGGCCGTTCAAGTCAATGAACGCGCCGAAGTCGGTGATGTTTTTCACGATGCCCTTACGGACGTCGCCCGGCGTCATGTCGGCGAGCAACTTGCCGCGCTTCTCATTGCGCTCGGCTTCAATCAATTCGCGGCGGGACAGAACGATGTTCTGGCGGTCTTGATTGATTTTGACGACCTTAAATTCGTAGCTGTTGCCGACGAAGGACTGGAGATTTTTCGGCGTGATGACGTCGAGCTGGGACGAAGGCAAGAAAGCTTCGACGCCGACGTTGACGATGAGACCGCCCTTGACCACGGCTTTGACTTTGCCCATGACGCGGCCACCTTCGTTGCAAATGGAGAGGATGCGTTCCCAGTTCTTTTTGAACTCGGCCTTCTCGTGCGAGAGGACGACGGTGCCTTCCTTGTTTTCGAGCTTCTCGATGAGCACATCAATTTCGCTGCCGACCTTGAGGGCGTCGAACTCGATAAATTCGTTGCCGGGGATGATGCCTTCGCTTTTGTAGCCGATGTCCACGAGGACTTCGTTTTTGCGGAGTTCGATGACGGTTCCTTTGACGATTTCGCCCTGAACAAAGCGGGTGACGCTCTTGCTCATGGCCTGTTCCATGGTAAGCATAACTTTTCGGTGACGGACGGGCGGAGGCTTGTTTGCTTCCCGGAACGGGAAACTTGAAGACTCCATTGCCTAAAACTAACTAACGCTGCCGGGGCAACGGAGGTTAAGGGTTAGGTTGATTGTTAACGGTTTTTTCTCAGCCTCAATAAACATCCGCACACGCGGCGTTCAGGCAGGTCAGAGAATAGGAAAATCCCTTTGAATGGCAAGGCGGAAGTTCAAATCAAGTAGGCTCATAAATTTAATGGACGCCTAGGGCGAACGAATGCCACGGTCAAAAATGGATTTTGCCGGTGCGGTCAAAAGTTCAGGATACCTCTGGCGTAATTCCACCGTGGTCGCCTCAAAATTATTGGTGATGGATTTTAGATTCCAGTGGATGAGCGGGTAATCAAGTTTGGTTTCCCAAATATAATCCCCGATATAAATCTGGTCACCGGATTGGGCTTCAAACGGTTCTCCCAACGTGCCGGGCGTATTCGTCGGCGAAAAGACACTGCGGGCTTTTACTCCGTGTTCATTGTCCGAGCGGACGAAGCCCATGATTTGATACCGTCCGGGATTCACCTGCACCGCATAGACGGAATTCGTATCCTTGAACTCGATGTAAAACGTGCGACCAGTGCTTACGTTTTTTACCCAGAGACCGGTCGTATACCAGCTTGGAGAAATTTCTTCACTGAAATGCTGGCCGTAGAAAAAATTTCCGTAAAGCAGAGAACTATTCTTGTTAATCTGGTGCGCGTGTTCCACCGGGTCGGAGTAGAAAACGCAGGAGGTGCAAGCCAGCATCAAAAGCCCCAGCGCGAAGACGTGATTCGTTTTCATTTTGAAATTTCGCAAGCGGTTTGAGACTGGCGGGCGCATTTTATAAACACAAGGCGGAATTATTCTCGCCAAAAAAATCGTGACGGCAAAACTTTTTCAGAGCGGTTGAAATTAGTTGTTGAATCCCCAGCGAAACCCGTTAGTTATTCTGCGCTGAAATGAAACCAACCGACCTGCGGGGCATCCTGCAATACATTCCGCAATTCCGCGAAAAGACGTTCGTCCTAGCGATTGACGGTGCCATCGTCACCGACGAAAACTTCGCCACGCTCCTGCTGGACGTGGCGGTGCTGCGGTCATTGAGCATCCGCGTGGTGCTCGTTCACGGCGCGTCGGCGCAGATTAAAACGCTCGCGGATAAACATGGCGTGAAGGCGTCGAACAGCGACGGCACCGGCATCACGGACGCGGCGACGTTGCAGGTGGCGATGGACGCGGCGAACCGGCTCACGCACGAAATTCTCGAAGGCCTTTCCACGAACGACCTGCGGGCGGTCTGTCCGAACGCCATCATCGCACATCCGCTCGGCATCATTCAGGGCGTGGACCAGCTCTTCACCGGCAAGGTGGAGCGGGTGGATACCGATTTGCTCACGACGTTGCTGGCGCAGGGAATTGTTCCCGTCATTCCGCCGCTCGGTTTCGACGGCGATGGCAAAACTTATCGGGTGAATTCCGACAGCGTGGCCGTTTCCGTGGCCGAGGCGTTGAAGGCGACCAAGCTGATGTTCATCACGTCCAGCGACGGGCTGATTCACGGCGGCAAGCTCATCCGGCAAATGCTCGTGGCGGAACTCGAAAAACTTTTGGCGACCGGCAGCGCGAATTTTGCGCCGGAAATTTTATCCAAGGCGCAGCACGCCGCCGCCGCGTGCAAGTCCGGCGTGCCGCGCGTCCACGTCATCAACGGCAAAGTGGACGAGGGTTTGCTCGCGGAGGTGTTTTCCAACGAAGGCATCGGCACTCTGATTTACGCGAATGAGTATCAGCAGATTCGGGCGGCGAAGAAAAAAGACGTGCGGGCGATTCAGTTGCTGACCAAAGCCGCCGTGGAATCCGACGAGCTGGTGAAGCGGACGCGGGCGATGATTGAGAGCCGGCTCGGTGATTATTACATCTTCGAGATTGATAAAAATCCCGTCGCGTGCGCGGCGCTGCACGTTTATCCCGAACAGAAAAAAGGCGAGCTGGCCTGCCTCTACGTCAACGTCTCGCACGAGAACCAAGGCATCGGGCGGAAGCTCATCCAGTTCGTCGAGAGCAAGGCGCGGGAGTTAAACTTGAGCGAACTCCTCACACTCTCGACGCAGGCGTTCACTTATTTCCAATCCAAAGGTGGCTTCAGCGAAGGCACGCCGGACGATCTCCCGCCGACGCGGCGCGAGAAATATGACGCCAGCGGACGCAACTCCAAGGTGCTGGTTAAAAAACTCACGAAGGCTTGAGCAATGAAAATATTCGCCCTCATTTTTGCGATGAGCACAGCGATGCTTTTCGGTTCCGGTTGCGCGAGCGTTCATCCGCAGTCGGCTAAGAATGAATTGCCAGCGGCGTGTGTTGCCACCTGTAAACGCCTCGACCTCACGCCGACGAAATTCATCTTCACCGTCAACATCGCCGCCCAACGCGCGTCGCTGTTTGCAGACGGCCAGTTCGTCAAAACCGTTGAATGTTCCACCTCGCGCTTTGGCATCGGCGAGCAACTGAATTCCTTCTGCACGCCGCGCGGATTGCATCGCATCGCCGAGAAGGCTGGCGAAGGCTATCAGGCGGGAACCATTTTCAAGGAACGTCAGGCAGTTGGCAGCGTTGAAAATCTCGGCGTGTCCCCGGCAGGCATCACCACGCGCATTATGTGGCTGGAAGGTCTGGAGCCGGGCTACAATCGCGGCACGAACAGCGTTGGCGTGAACGTGGACACGCATGACCGCGAGATTTACATCCACGGCACGGGCGACCAGAACTCGCTTGGCAAACCTGCGTCGCACGGTTGCATTCACCTCTCCGACCCGGATTTGATTGCGTTCTACAATCTGCTGCCGAGTGGCACGCTGGTTTGGATTTCGGAGAAGTGAACTGCTCAACTCGATCCTGAGTGGCAGCAATACTTTTGGACGTTTCTCAAATCTTATTGTCGCGGGGCGAACCATGCCGGCGGAGTTGTGACGTTAGGCAAACAGGCAAATCAATCGTGCAAGGGTGGTGCAAGTTTATTGTGGCCAGATTAACAGGATGGATCGGATTTTCAGAATTGAATCCTGATAATCCAGTTAATCCTGTCTGAAAAATTCTTCACCCGCGCTGCCGCGTCGCTTCGTAAAGAAAAACTCCCGTGGCCACCGCGACGTTCAGTGAATTCATGTGCGAGGGCATCGGGATTTCCACCATGTCATCACACGCCGCCAGCACGGCGGGCGTGAGGCCGGGGCCTTCCGCGCCGAAGACGAGGCAGCAGTCGCCGCGCAAATCTGCCGCGCGAAGTTTCTTCGCATCCGCGCGCGGATGCGCGGCGAAACAACGCACACCGTTTGCGCGCAATGCGGTCAAGGTCTCCACCAAATTTTTCACCTGCACCACTGGTTGCTCGAAGATGGTTCCCATCGAACCCGCCACCGCGCGACGTTGAAACGGACTCCCGCACGTCTCGCCCACGATTAAACCGTGCGCGCCAAACGCCGCGCAGTTACGGACGACCGCGCCGAGATTTTCCGCGAACGCGATGCCTTCCACGGCAGCGAGCAGCAACGGGCGCGGGGAATTTTTCAGGAGCATTGCCACATCCGGCTGCGGCGGAATTTGCGCCACGGCCAGCGCGCCTTGATGCAGTTTGTAGCCCGTGATGGTTTCAAGCATCGCCGGTTCGGCCACGAAGACGGCGATGGTTTCCGTCCGCGCGCGCAATTGCGGCTCCAATTTTTCCAGCCACGCAGGCGTGAGCAACGCGGAGACGACGGTGTAGCGGCTAGCGAGCAGGCGCTTGATGACCTTGATGTTCGCGGCCACGAGCACACCCGCCTGCTCATGTTCCTCGACGCGCTTGAGGGTCAGATACCAGTGAAGTTCCGGCGCGTCCAGCGATTGAATGCTTGTGATTTTGGAAATAGCCACGCGGAAATTAAATCGTAAATCGTGATGCAGCGGGATTAAAAGCCCGGAAAAACCTGCGACGAGAAAACACTCGGTCAGGATAATTTTATTTTCTCTGGCTCGCTCAAAATTCCCTGCGCCTGCTCGACGAGGGCGCGGATACGTTTTGCGTCGGCTTTGCTATGTCCGTGACTTGCCACCGGATCAGTGCCGCCGCTGGATTCAATCAGGATGTCCGCCCAGAAGATTCCCGTCTTGATATGAACCGACGCGACCTTGGTGATGCTGATGCTCATCTCGTCCTTGCTGAACCACGAGCGCTTGTGCCGGATGACCGCCTGATCCGTCACCTCAATGACGGTGGGAAATAAATGATTACCGCTCGTCCACCGGCTCGCTTTGAAAATTTCTGAATCCATGCCGCCACTGTGGTTTAGCATACGGTTTATTTCAACTGCATTTCACGGCAACAACCGCTTGACTTCACGCCCTGACTGAAATTATTGTTTCCACACTCGGCATGAAAATTTTGGAAAAATTTTCGCAACCGCGCAACCGCGCAACCGCG
>JANOBC010000189.1:0-9331 GCA_031411455.1 Limisphaerales bacterium | reverse complement strand
CAACCTCCGCCAGATTGACGCGGCGGCCAACCAGTTCGCGCTGGAAACCGGCCAGAAGACCGGTGCCAGCATCACCTATCCGACTCACTTGACGCCTTACATCAAGTTGAACTCGGCGGGTAGCATCCCTCCGTGTCCGGCGAATGGTGACTATGCCTGTGACACGGTCGGCAGCAAGCCGACCTGCACGTTAAGCACCCTGACCCCGGCGCACGCGCTGCCCTGATTTGTCAGGACACTGGTTAGTTTCAAGACACGGCGTCGCGCCAGCGACGCCGTTTTTTTGTTTGAACAAAAGGTTCCTCATCATGGCAACCAAATAATTCCGCAGGCTTGCTGCCCGCCCGCCGCTCGCCTAATTTCCCGTCGTGAAGAAAACCGGACGCCCCGTCATCCCCCGCAAGACCATTTACCGGCTCTCAATTTATACGCGCTGCCTCGCGCGGTTGCGGGAGAACGGCATCGGCACGGTTTCCAGCGAGGCGCTCGCCAAGGCCGCTGGCGTCAAGCCCACGCAACTCCGCAAAGATCTCGCCTATTTTGGCACCTTCGGCACGCGCGGCCTGGGCTACGACGTGGCAGAATTATCTGGGAAAATATCTGATGAACTCGGCACCTCCAGTTTGCAGCCGGTCATCCTCGTCGGCGTCGGCCATCTCGGCCTTGCACTTATTTCCTATCGCGGCTTTGAGAAGGAAGGTTTTGAAATCGTGGCCGGGTTCGACGCCGACCCCAACCGCAAGCGCGATAAAAAAATCACGATGCCCATCCTGCCGATGGCCGAAATGCCGCGCTTCATCGCCGAACACGGCGTGAAGATGGCCATCCTCTCCGTTCCCGCCGCCGTCGCGCAGGAAGTGGCGAACACGCTGATTCACTGCGGCGTGATGGGCATCCTGAATTTCGCGCCCATCGTTCTCGCCGTGCCGGAGGACGTGATGGTCAACAACGTCAACCTCGCCATCGAGCTGGAAAATTTGAGCTACTTCATCCAATGATGAAACGATGCGCGGAGCATGGCTCCGCCCGGTTGCCGGAGATTCACACGCCGCAATGCGCCGCGCTCCATTCAAGGTCGTTGCGTTGTGAACAACATTCCTTCTTCCGCCGGAATTAAAATTTGACAGTCGCCGCGCGGTGCTTATCTTCACAACACTTATGGAAGTTCCATCCAACAATCCGTTGCCGGGCGCGCCCACGGGCGCCGAGCCGCTGAAGAAATCCACCGGCAAGGTTCAGCCCAAAAAAGAAACCGTCCGCATCAATCTCCCGCCCAAGCCCACCGCCGCGCCAACCATCAAGCTGCCGACGCTGCCGCCCGGCGGACCGACCGGTGCGCCCAGTCCGGCTCCAATGCGCGCGACCATGCCCGCGCCGCCCGCCACCTCTGCTCCGGGAGCCAGCCTCTCGAAAGCAGCCGCTCCAGCCGCCCCGGCCGCTCCGGCCGCTGCCGCTGCCACCGCGCAACGTCCCGCGCCTGTGACTCGCGTTGCCGCGCCGCTCGTGCCGTCCATCCAGACGCTTGATAAGGTTTTAATTTTCTCCGCCGCCGTCGCCAGCCTCGCGGCGGTGGGTGTTGTGGTCTGGGTTTTCCTCGCCATAAAAGACACCGTGGCCAACGCGCCGACCTGATTTATGGCCTCACCTTTAATTACTACGCTCACGCAGGATAATTTCGACGCCGAAGCCTTAAAGTCCGGCACACCCGTGCTGGTGGATTTCTGGGCGGAATGGTGCGGCCCCTGCAAAATGATCGCGCCGGTCCTTGACGAACTCGCGGGCGAATACCAAGGCAAAATCAAAATTGGCAAGGTCAACATTGACGAGCATCAAGCTCTCGCCGCGCAGTTTGGCGTCCGCGCGATTCCCACGCTGCTCGTTATCAAAAACGGCCAGGTTGCCGAGCAGATGGTCGGCGCGAAAAGCAAACGCGACTTGAAGGCCAGCCTCGATCGCGCGCTTGCATGATTCATTTTTGAATTGAAAGTTTCCAGTCCAAAGTCCGCCGCGTGCGACTTTGGACTTTTTATTTTGGCTTTTAGATAACCATGTTCCAACCCGGACAACTCAAGCGCCGCGCGCAATTCTTCGATCAGCTCGCTTCCATGCTCGCGGCGGGCGTCCCGTTGACTAAGGCGCTGGAGATGGTCGGCAAGAAACGAATCCGTGGCATTCCCTACGAAGTCATTCGGCAGTTGATTGAACATTTGCGAGCCGGCCACACTTTTTCCGATGCCATGCAGTTGTTGAGCGGACAAAAACGCGGCGGACCCGGCATGGAGATTTCGCTCACGGGCCGGAAAGAATTTTGGCTGACGGATTTTGACATTGCGCTCCTCTCCGTTGGCGAAGAATCGGGTCGGCTCGATCAGTCGTTTAAAGTGCTGGGCCGCTACTACGCCTCCCGCGCCAAAATCATCAGCGACACGTTGGCCAAGCTGGGCATGACTGTTTTGACGTTGCACGTTTTCATCCTCATTTTTCCGCTGGGGTATCTCGTGGGCTTCGTGCTAGGCATCGTCAACAACGACTATGCGCAATGCCTGCCGTTCATCATCGAGAAGACCGTCGTCTTCGGCGCGCTTTACGGGACGGTTTATCTTTTCGCCTTCGCCTTCAAAGGCAACCGCAGTGAATTTTGGCGTCTGATTGTCGAAACCATTTTCAACTTAATTCCGTGGCTGGGCAGCGGCCTCAAGTATCTGGCCTTGGCGCGGCTCGCGCTCGCGTTGGACGCGTTGCAAGCCGCGGGGGTTTCAGTGCCAAAAAGTTGGGAACTGGCCGCTAACGCCTCCGGTTCACCGCGTTTGAAAAAAGAAATTTTCGCGTGGCTCCCGGAATTTGAAACCGGCCTCACTCCCGCCGACTTAGTGAACCAGATCCGCTATTTTCCGGAGATGTTCGCGAACCTCTACGCGTCGGCCGAGATGAGTGGTAAGCAGGATGAAACGCTCCAACGCTTGCACACCTACTACGAGGATGAAGGTTTTCAAAACCTGAACACCTTTGCCTTCGCGCTGCGCATGACCATCTTCGGCGTCATTGCCCTCGTCATCGCCTACAACGTCATCCGTTTCTGGGTGAATTATTACGGCGCGCTGCTCAACACCGTCTAGAAATTTCCAGATGAAGCCGTTCAAAAACAATTTGCCCGCCGCAGTAGCACAGGCTGCTAGCCGTTGGGTTTCAATGTCTGGCCAGCGCGGCTTCAAAAACCTGTGGCTGAAATTTATCTGCTGGCTGCGAACTTCCGCGAGGTCTGGGAGTGCGGCAGTCCTCTGCCGCCTTGGCAACGCCAGCCTCAACATGAAAAGCGGCAGAGGACTGCCGCACTCCAAGACGCTGCCGCGCCCAACGTCAGCATCAGAATTTTCCCAACGCGCGCAGAATTTTTAACCGCTGTCAAAAACTCACAGGCTAGAAGCCTGTGCCACTAAAACTTTATGACCATTGCCGAAATCCTGTCCAACGAAGAACTCCGCCAGCACGAATTCCCCGTCGCAAAAAATAAAATCTTCCTCGCCCACGCCGGCGTCTGCGCCTTGCCGCGCCGCGTCGCGCAGGCGATGAACGCTTGCGCCAACGAAGCCACGCTCGGCGATCAGGAAGAATTTGTCATGCATCGCATCGAGGACGCGCGGAAGGCGGGGGCAAAATTGCTGAACTGCCAGCCGGATGAAGTTTCCCTCGTCGGCCCGACCTCGCTCGCGTTGAGCTTCGTCGCATCGGGATTGAATTTTCGCAAGGGCCACAACATCCTCATTTATCACGACGATTATCCGTCCAATGTTTATCCGTGGATGGCGCTCGCCGAGAAGGGCGTGAAAGTTCGCCTCCTCAACATTCGCAATCTCGGTGCCATTCGCAAAGTGGACGTCATGGGGCAGGTGGATGAAGACACCAAACTCGTCGCGCTTGCCTCGAATCATTTCATCAGCGGCCACCGGCTCGACCACGACGCCATCGGCAGTTTTCTGCGCGAGCGCGGAGTTTTATTTTGCCTCGACGCCATCCAGACGCTCGGCGCTTTTCCGACGACGGTGGAGAACGTGGACTTCCTTGCCGCCGACGCGCACAAATGGCTGCTCGGCCCGTGCGGCGCGGGCGTGTTCTACGTCAAAAAAGATTTGCAGGCAAAGTTGAACCCGCAAGTTTACGGCTGGCACAACGTCCGCAACCCGAACTACGTCGCGCAGGACAAGATTGAATTCCGCAGCGGCGCGGCCAAGTTCGAGGCGGGCACGCACAATCTCATTGGCCTCATCGGCCTGCTCGCCGCGATGGAACTGGCACTTGAACTTGGCGTGGAAAACATCGGGCGCGAACTGCTCCGCAAACGCGCGTGGCTCGTGCCCGCATTGCAAGCCAAGGGCTACACCGTGCTGAACGCCGAGGCGAAGCAGGAAAATGTCAGCGGCATTACCGCCTTTTTCGCGCCGGGCAAAGACATGGGCGCGCTGCACCAGAAACTTTCCGAGAACAACGTGATTGCCTCCCTGCGCACCGACCGCAAGTTGCAGAAATACATCCGCCTCTCGCCGCACTTTTACAACACGGATGCGGAATTGCAGCGCGTGGTGGAATTACTGTGAGCAAATAAAACTTCTAGACAGAATTTACAAAATTATCAGAATTTAATTCTGTAAATCCTGTTAATTCTGTCTAAAAAATCTTAATTCTCCCGCTGGCTGAATTCACGGATCATCGCCTTCCACCACGGGGCGAGTTCAAGCCGCCACCACATCCACGCGCGCCGCGTAGCCGAGTTGACGAAGAAAAGTTTCGCAGTCTTCCCAAGAAAGTCCAAACGCCCGCACATCCGCCACACCAAGGCGCGCGATGACGGAACGTAACGCGCCCATTTCGCGTTCGGCAAATTCACCGTCCATCATGGCGTTCTCTGCCCAGTCCACGAGTTGCGCGAGCGAAATCTCGTGATGAAGATACGCGGCAATCTGTTCTGCAACGGTCTGTTTTGTAATCATCATGGTAGCAGCCTACACTTTCTGGTGGCCTTTATCCACCGGGTATTTTTCATGGGTCTCAACGAGCTTACCTTGGTCGTCGTAAATTTCCTGCCAGAAGCGGAGCGTCGTTTCATTCGTATCCACCTCCTTGAGATAACGCGCCAGCCAGCCAAGCCGACCCGGCACGTCAAACCGATAACGTCTGCCACCGTCAGCGAGTTCATCCCACTGGCCGAACTTTTTTTCGTTCTGTGAACGGCTGCTCATGGTCCAAATTCTCAATTCTCCCGCTGGCTGAATTCACGGATCATCGCCTTCCACCACGGGGCGAGTTTTTCTTCGGGGCGCAGCCAAGTCTGTTGGTGCAGCCAGACCATCACGCGCTGGTCGGCCATTACGGCCATACGCTCGGACGCCTTCAATTTTTCCGGCCCGGCGGCGAGCAGTTTTTCGCCAAGTTCACGCACGGCGTCCGTGCCCGCACCGAGCTTGGCGAACTGCTCGGCATAAACCGGGTTCAACTCTTTTTCGCGCAGCAGCGTCACGTGGATGGCGTTGACGTAGGGATCGAGCACGGCGCGGGCGAGGCCGGCGTGCGGGCGGCAGCGGTTGGTTTCGTATTCCACCTCGGTCAGTGCGTGGATGCTCATGCGCGAACGGAGCGAGATGAGTTCCATCGGCGGCTTGGTTTCTTCTGGTGTCAGAAATAATCCCAACTGCTTGGCGCGCGCACCGAGGTTGCGACGGCTGGTCAGCACGCTCAACGGCACGGAAAAAACCATCCCCGCCAGCACCGGCGTGAACCACCAAAACAAGCCCGGCTCTAGTTGCCAGGTGAACCAGCCCCACAGCAGGCCGATGAGCGTGTGCCCCCAGTGGCGTTGCAGTGCGTAAAGCCAGTCCGTGCCGTCTGCAGTGCGCTTCTGCGTCGTCCACCCGACGCTGATGCCCGCGAGGTTCGTCAGCACGAAGCGCGTGTGCCAGAGCATCAGCAGCGGCGCGTGGAGCGTGGAGAAAATAGTTTCGCCGATGACGCCGCCGGTGGCGTTGAGCAGTCCGCCAAATTCTTTGCGGCGCGGCCAGTCGCGCGCGAGATCCACGAGCGAGAGAAATTTCGGCAACATGATGACAACCATGCAGATGATAAAAATCAGCAGGGCGTGCGCCGTGCCGCTCCAGTTGGCGAGGTAGGGGTTGAACGCCTGCACCGGCAGGTCGGACAGTCCGGTGAATTTCTGCATGCAGTAAATCCAATCGAACGCGATCAGGAACGCAAACCAAAGCGGACTCGCGACGTAGCCAAAAATCCCGAAGAACAGGTGCAGCCGACTGACACCGCGCAAACCTTTCGCAAAAATCACGAGGCCATGTTGCAAGTTTCCCTGACACCAGCGGCGTTCGCGCTGCGCGTTTTCGATGAGTGCCTGCGGGGCTTCCTCGTAGCTGCCTTCCAAATCGTAGGCGAGCCACACTTGCCAGCTCGCGCGGAGCATCAGCGCGGCCTCGACGAAATCGTGCGAGAGAATTTGTCCGCCGAACGGCTTGCGCCCGGGCAGTTGCGGCAGGTCGCAGAACTGCATGAATGGCTCGGTGCGGATGATGGCGTTGTGGCCCCAATAATTTCCGAAGTCGAGCGCCCAATAATTCAGGCCGCTGATGAACACCGGCGCGTAGAGGCGATTGGCGAATTGCTGGATGCGTCCGAAGAGCGATTCGGCATTCACGAGCGCGGGGACGGTTTGAATCAAGCCCGTGGTCGGGTGCGCCTCCATCAGCTTGACCAAGTCCACGAGCGTTTCGCCGCGCATCACGCTGTCGGCGTCGCAACAGACAAAGTAGCGGTAGCGTTTGCCCCAAGTGTTCAGAAAATCGCGCACGTTGCCGCTCTTGCGCTCCTCGTTGAACAGGCGGCGGCGATAATAAATTTTTCCGAGCGCGTCGAGGTCGCGGACGAGTTCGCACCAGTTGTGTTCCTCCTCGATCCAGCGGTCGGGATTCGTGGAGTCGCTCAAGATGAAGAAGTCGAATTTCGCAAGCTGGCCGGTGCGTTCGAGCGATTCATAAGTGGCGCGCAAGCCTTCGAGCACGCGGACGGAATCTTCGTTGTAAATCGGGAAGATGATGGCGGTGCTGACGCCGTCAATGTTCTGTTCCTTGAATGGCTTGAGCGCGGTGAGGCGGCGGCGCGTGCCGAAGATGCGGATAAAAAATCCATACACGCCGTGCATGCAACCGACCGCCGTGAGGAAAAATAAAATAATGAACAGCACCAGCAGCACCGTGCGCGACGCGCTCCAGCCGGTGCGCCAGAGCAAATCCGCGAACAACATTGAGACAAACCCAGTCAGCACGAACGCGGAGGTGAAAAATAAAAACAGCCGCCAGCCGCGTTGCAGGCGCGGGGGGGAAACGGCTTCAATTTTTGGGTGGTCAGGCATGGAGAGGCGAGTGCAGCGAAATGACTTTCAATTCCCGGACGCGGAACATGGGCTTGGTGGATTTCTCCGTGGTGTAAAACTCCTGCACGTCATGGCGGATGGCGGCGGCGATTTGCAAGGCGTCGGAGCCGGACAGGCCGTAGCGCGCGCCCAGCTTTTCAGCTTCGCGTCCTAGTTCGGCGCTCAAGGGTTCAATCGCAACGGCGGCGGCAAAAAACGATTCATAAAAATCCACTTCCGCCGTCCGCTTTTCAAAACGCGGCTTGGGCAGCAATTCGAGACGCACCATCTGTGAACTGAAAAACTGGCGACTTTCATCCGCGAGTAACGCCAGCGCCTCGGCATGGAGATGCTCCCGCTTCCAAGCGGTCAGCAGAATGCCGCTGTCCAAGAAGGTCCTCAAAAATTCCTCCCGCGCCGCTCGCGTAGTTCGCGTTCAAATTCTTCCTCGCTCAAGCGCGGCCCCCGTTCGGCTTCACCCGCTTCAAGCAGTTTGGCGAGCATCCTCCCGCGCCTGCTCGTGGGTTTCCATTCGGCGGGGCACTGGCGTTCAATTTCTTTTTCCAGCGCGTGAACGATGAAGCGGCTGCGGCCGTTGCCGGGCGCGGGAATCCGGGAAAGGATTCGCGCGGGAATTTTGACGCTGACTGTGGTGCTGCCATTTGTCATACCACAAAGTAATACCATGCGTTGACCCCGCTTGTCAAAACTCCCATTGCCCGGAGCGCGGGTCTGTGACCCGCAGCCATTTCATCCAAACCGATGCGTTCAAATCGCCCGTGATTTTTTAAATAGCGGTTGTGCTGCGGCCCACAGAGCCGCGCTCCGCCAAAAAATTAAAACCCCGGGCGATATAATTCATTGATCCTCGCGGATGGAATTTAGCGTGGCGGTGGCTGCCTTGGATTCCATGACGAGCGCCTTGAATTTCCACACGCCATTTTTCTCCAGCGTGGGCGCGTAGTCGGAGGCTTTGCCGGCGGCGGTGCCGTTGGTGGCGAGCAGGGCGAACTCCGCCTTCACGCCAAAACGCTGGCGGTCGTTGAGATTGCGGATCGTGCCGGTGACGTAAGTTAGTGAACTGCCCGGAGTCTTTTCCAGCTTGAGCGCGGAGAGGGCAAAGCCGTTGGTGGTTTTTTCTTCGATGACCGCGACTGCGGGTGGGTTGGTGGCGGCGGGAAAAGTTTTTCCCGGCGCAGAAACCGGCGCGGATTTTTTCAAAAATAAAAGCGCAATGGCCGTGACCAGCACCAGCACAACGACCAAGCTCAAAACCATTCGTGAGTTTTCGGATTTTTGCGGCGACAACGGCGCGGGCAGTTCCGTCGGCTGGCCGCAGTGCGGACACGCGAGGGTTTGCCCGCCGGCCTCGGCGGGAAATTCAATGTGTCCCGCGCAATGGCGGCACTCGCATTTTGAAAATTTAGTTTGGCTCATTGGTGGTTTTTATGGTGGGGTCGGCTCGCGCTGCGAGCTGACCCATTGCCGAGCGCAGCGTCAGGCGACGGAATTTTCTGCGTAATAGAATATGTTCACACCATCAAGTGCCAGCTTCGCTGGCAAACGCCACCATTACCTTCCAATCACGCAAGCTGCGCGGCGAGGGTGTTGGCGATGTCTTGCAACGAATTGATTTCCTTGGCCGAGTATTCGTATTCGCGCCGCGTGCCGATGCCGAGCGTGCCAATGACTCTATCGCCGCTGCGAATCGGCACGCAGACCGCACCGCCCACGCCGGTCTGTTTGGCGCCGGGCTTGGCCACGCCGCTGGTGTCGGTCTGGAGATTGCAGATGGTGACGGGGCGGTTTTTCTGCGCGCACTCGCCGGCGATGCCTTTGCCGACGGGGATGATGCTCACCATGTCCAGCAACTGCGGCGGCAATCCGGCTTGCGCGAGGAGGCGCAAGAGTTGCGTCGGCTCGTGC
>JANOBC010000188.1:0-1962 GCA_031411455.1 Limisphaerales bacterium | reverse complement strand
TTCGCTGCCGGGGCGGATGAAATTATCCACACCCGTCACCGACAATCCCGGCGTGGACTCCAGCAACGCCTTGGTCAACGTGCTGCCCACGAAGCCGCAAATGCCTGTAATTAAAATTTTCATTTTTCTTTAGCCACAGATTTTCACAGATGAAACACAGATGACAGAGGGAAAATAATTCTTATCTGTGTTTCATCTGTGTCCATCTGTGGCAAAAATCAGGCGATAACTGCGGCGTGGATTTGTTGCAAAATCGCCTTCAAATCGAACTGATATTTCCAATCCGGATAATGCTTCTGAAATTTTCGCACGTCGCTGACATACCAGATGTGATCGCCGATGCGGTTGTCTTCGACGTAAGTGTAATCCAGTTTTTTACCACTGATCTGCTCGCACATGCCGATGGCTTCGAGCATGGAGCAATTTGAGTGGCGACTGCCGCCCATGTTATAGACTTCGCCGGAGCGCGGCGCTTTGGTGAATTGCCAGAACGCCTCGACGAGATCGTGGCTGTGGATGTTGTCGCGGACTTGTTTGCCTTTATAACCGAACACGCGATACGGCCGTCCGGTCGCGGTGCATTTCATCAGGTAGGCGAGAAAACCGTGCAACTCCGTGCCCGCGTGCGCCGGGCCAGTGAGACAACCGCCGCGAAAAATCGCCGTCTTCATGCCGAAGTAACGTCCGTATTCCTGCACCAAAATATCCGCCGCCACTTTGCTCGCGCCGAACAGCGAATGTTTCGTCTGGTCAATGGACATCGTTTCGTCAATGCCCTCGTGATACGCGTGCGCCGGATCAATTTCCCAGCGCAATTCCAGTTCGCGCAGAGGCAGCAAGTTAGGTGTGTCGCCGTAAACCTTGTTCGTGCTGGTGAAAATAAAAACTGCTTCGGGGCAATGCTGCCGCGTGGCTTCGAGCAGGTTCAACGTGCCGACGGCGTTGACGCTGAAATCTGTGTGCGGTTCGCGCGCGGCCCAGTCGTGCGACGGTTGCGCGGCGGTGTGGACGACGACCTTGATGGAGGAGCCGAGCTTGGCAAAAAGTTTGTTCACCGCGTCGTTGTCGCGAATGTCCACGGCTTCGTGTGAATAATTTTTGAGCGTTTTTTCCAGCTTGGTGCGGGTGAGTGCGGTGGAGGCTTCCGCGCCAAAAAAGCGCGCCCGCATATCGTTGTCCACGCCGACGATGTCATAGCCCTCCGCGTGAAAACGCTTGCAGGTTTCCGAACCGATAAGTCCGGCGGAGCCGGTGACGAGAGCAATGCTCATAAATTTTGAATTACCGCCGGAAAATCATGCCCGCCGCTCAAAGTCTTTGCAATGACATCCATTCCGGGAACCAGCTCACCCCGACAAAAACTTTTTCCGGCGTGGCCGTCTGGAGACGCAGCGACTCCCCGGGGACCGGTGAGATGACGGTGAAAGTCCGGGTGATTTCGGCAAGGGCCTGATCCACCCTGCGCGGCGCGGTGGCCAGACCGATCACCTGCAAATCATCCCCGCCCGCGATGACCAATTTTCTTCCGCGCCATGCGGCGGGAATGCGGTCCAAGCTGGACGCCGGCTCCATGTGAAATTCATCCGGGCCGAACGCCTGATTCAGCGCGAGCAGGCCGGCCGAATAAAGGTCCGCCCCCGGGCCGTTGGTCTGGCCACGCAGGAGGGTGATGCCGTGCCAATTCTGTTTGGCGACCGGCGTGAAAGTCGTGCGCGCCAGAAATTTTTCCCGATCCACGCGCGCGGGCGGCCAGGTGTATTGAAAGCGCATCAACGAACGGCTTTCAACGTAGAACGCTGCGGGGCATTGACCGTCGGCGGGCGAATAGCGGCTCGGCTGGAGATCCTGGAGGCGGATGGCAAAGATGAGATAACTTTCCACCGGCGCAAAGGCGTATGGCACCCGGCCCGAATCATCCGGCTGAAATTTTGTCGTCTTGGCGGCGGCCCAGATGGCGTGGTT
>JANOBC010000187.1:0-2810 GCA_031411455.1 Limisphaerales bacterium | reverse complement strand
CGGCTCGCGAGGACGCTCGCCCCACCGGCTGTTGAAATTAGGAGATCACCCGATGTGTGCGAAGTGGCGTGTCGGTCGAGCAGCCGCTACGGAAAAAACGTCCGTGTTTTTATCCGTGTGCAACTGTGTCTATCCGTGGTTAAATTATTTCTGACATGAGCAAAGCAATTCTATTGGTCAATCTCGGTTCGCCGGACTCGCCGGCGGTTTCCGATGTGCGGCGTTATCTGAATGAGTTTCTGATGGATGGTCGTGTCATTGATGTCGCGTGGCCGTTGCGGCGGTTGATCGTGGGACTGATTCTCATCAAGCGCCCACATGAATCCGGCGAGGCTTATGAAAAAATTTGGACGAAGGATGGCTCGCCGCTCGTCGTTACCAGCCGCAATGTGCAAACACTGTTGCAAGCCCGCCTCTCCGTGCCGGTGGAACTGGCAATGCGTTATCAAAATCCTTCGATTGAAAGCGCCGTGAAAAATCTCGCGGCGCAAGGCGCGACGGAAGTTTTGCTCATCCCGATGTTTCCGCATTACGCCATGTCCAGCTACGAATCTGCCGTGGTGCGCGTGCAGGAAGTCGCGGCCAAGCTCGCGCCGCCGATGAAGCTCACGGTGCAGCCGCCGTATTTTGATGACGCGGATTACATCACGGCGCTCGTGGCGAGCGCGCAGGATTATCTCAAGGACTACGACCATCTGCTGTTCAGCTACCACGGCATTCCCGAAAGACATTTGCGCAAGTCCGATCCGACGGGCTGCCATTGTCTCGCGCAGGAAAATTGCTGCGAAGTCGTCAGCCCGGCTCACGCCGTTTGCTATCGCGCACAATGTTTCGCCACGACGCGCGCGTTCGTGAAGCTTGCGGGGGTTCCGGCGGAAAAGTATTCCGTCTCGTTCCAGTCGCGTCTGGGCAAAGACCCATGGCTCAAGCCATACACGGATTTGGAACTGCCGCGGCTCGCGCAGGCGGGCAAGAAAAAGATGCTCGTTATCTGCCCGGCGTTTGTGTCGGACTGTCTGGAGACGATTGAGGAAATCGGGATGCGTGGTCAGGAAGAGTTTGCGAGTGGCGGTGGCAAAGAATTCATGCGCATCCCGTGCATGAACGAGCATCCGATGTGGATTGACGCACTGACGAAGATGACGAAAAAATTTCTCGCCGTAGGTGGCTCCGCATGAGCCTGACCAAACTCGGCTGGAACGCGGAGCGCGATGAACAGTTCGCGCCGCACCTCGCCAAGGGACTTGTCCCGGCGCGCGTCGCGGTGGAGGATAAACATTTCTACCGCGTCTGGACAGTGGACGCAGAACTCACCGCGCAGGTCACCGGCAAATTCATCCACGAATCGCGCCGGGATCATTCCATTCTTCCGAAGGTCGGCGATTGGGTCGCCGTGAAGCGCGTGCTCAACGAAGAGAAAGCCACCATCCACGCCATCCTCCCGCGCCGCACGAAAATCACCCGAAAAACTTCTGGCCGCGAAACCGCCGCGCAAATTCTCGCGACGAATGTGGAAATTGTTTTCCTCGTCACCGCTGCCGATTCCACGTTCAACGCCGCGCGCTTGGAACGGATGCTCGTCATGGCGCACGAAAGCGGCGCGCTGCCCGTCGTCGTGCTCAACAAGATTGATCTGTGCGAAGACCTCGACACCAAGCTCGCCGAGGCCCAGCGCGCGGCCGGGGAGGCGTTGGTGCTGGCCGCTTGCGCGCTCACGGGCAAGGGCATGAAAAAAGTCGCCGCGCTCATCAAGCCTGGCGACACCGTTGTCTTCATCGGCACTTCGGGCGTCGGCAAATCCAGCCTCATCAACAAGCTCTATGGCGAAGATCTGATGCCCACCGTGGAAGTGCGCGAGTCCGACGCCAAGGGCCGGCACACGACGACGTGGCGTGAAATGATTTTTTTGCCGAAGGGCGGCGTCGTCATTGACACGCCCGGCATGAGGGAGTTTCACCTCTGGGACGCGGCGCAGGGCGCGAAGGATGCCTTTCCTGAAATTGAAGCGCTCGCCCTGACCTGCCACTTCACCAACTGCACTCACACGACGGAAAAAAACTGCGCCGTGCTGCCCGCGCTCGCCGCCGGCACGCTCCCGCGCGAACGCTACGACAGCTTTGTGAAACTTCAGCTCGAACTTGGCTACCTCCGCGAAGCCGAAAAGCGCGCGGGCTGGACCACCCGCCGCAAGAGCGACCGCGTGGCGCATCGTGTGTTTAACAAGCAGGATTGATTTGTTTCTTCCTGTCAAAATTTTCTGTGCTGCGCTTAACTCCTTCAGTGTGGTTGAATTTCATCAACGGTTTCGCACCGACTAAAACTCCGGCAGCGCTGGAATCGTTTCAGTTTGGAACGCAAACTGTGCCGCTGCTGTTCGTGCGAAATCCCCGCGCGCGACGCTACTTGCTGCGGTTGCGCGCGGATGGCAAGGCGCGGGTGACGATTCCGCGCGGCGGTTCGCAGGCCGAGGCGCGAGCTTTCGTGGAACGCAATCGCGGCTGGCTGGAAAAACAATTTCAACTTCACCAAGCCCGCCCACGTCACGCAACGACTTGGAACATCGGTTCTGAAATTTGGTTTCGTGGCGAACCGGTGCGGATTGAAATGATTGAGCCGGGGAAAATTTCTTTTGGTGGACAGAGTATCAAGCTTTCTGTGCCGCACCCCCTCATCCGTCCTGCGGACACCTTCTCCCCCAGTGGGGGAGAAGGACGGGATGAGGGGGATGGATTCAGCGCGAGGGGAAGAAAGTTTGCGCGCTGTCTGCGGTGCGAGATTTAAGAGAGATTTCAACGCGCCGCCGGCTTTGT
>JANOBC010000186.1:0-5234 GCA_031411455.1 Limisphaerales bacterium | reverse complement strand
GTCTCGTCAATTTCTGCGAGCGTTTCGTTCCGCCAGGCGGCGAGTTGCGTGGCGTCGGTAAATTTTTCTTTCAGCAAAAATTCTTCCGCTAGTTTCAGGCAGTCGCGACCGAGCGGAGATTTTTTCAGCGCCGCGTCAATGTAGCTGGCGTCATCATGTTCGCCGTGGCCGCAGAGGCGGAGCAGCGAGGCGACGACGAGTTGCGGGCCTTCACCGGCGCGCGCGCGGGCGACGGCGTCGCCGAGAACGGTGAGGCAGGCGTGGAGATCAGTGCCATCCACGGAATGACCGCGCACGCCGTAGCCGATGGCTTTGTCGGCAAGGTCACCGCAAACAAACTGACGGTCGTTCGGCGTGGAGTAGGCGTATTGATTGTTGGCGACAACGAGGATGAGCGGCAGTTTTTCCACGGCGGCTTGATTGAGCGCTTCGTGAAATGAGCCGGTGGAAGTCGCGCCTTCACCAAGGCACGCGACGCCGACGATGCTGGAAATTTTTTTGTGGCGGCGCGCGAACAGGACGCCGTTCACGACCGAAATCATCGCGCCGAGATGCGAAATCATCGGCAACAAACTTTCCGAAGGACGACCACGGTGGACATTGCCATCGCGCCCGCGCATGGGGCCGAGCGATGAGCCGAGATAAGTGCGGACGGAATCGACCATCGTTTCGCCGAAGGCCAGGCGCCCGGCGGCATCACGAATAAGCGGGGCGAAGACATCGCCTTTTTTGAGGAGAACGCCGGTGGCGGCGCTCAAGGCTTCCTGCCCGCGCCCAAGGAAAACGCCGCCTTGAATCTTGCCCGCGCGGTAGAGCGCGCCGAATTTTTCATCCAGCAGCCGCGCGCGCAGCATGAAGCGGTAGGCGGTGACGTGCGCCTCCCGCGCGGCTTCTGTCTGCCCCGCGAATGTCCCGGAGACGGTTTGCTGCATGACTGAATTTTACCGCCGCCGCCGGACGCCAGCAACGATTCTTTCATTTGCTGCTAAAAAATTCGGCTGGATGGCCGAAGTAAATTCTGTTAAACCCGGCGTTCCGGGAAGCCGTTCTGTGTGCCGAAATGAATGTAACCAAGTTTCAAGTGTTGCTGTTGGCGAATGACGCCAAGCTGGCGGAAGCGTTGTCGCCTGCCATCCGCATGGACGGCGGCAGCATTGGTTTTGCGGCCACCACCGCCGAGGCGCTGCGCGCGCTCCAGACGCATCCGCCGGATTTGCTGCTGCTGGATTTGAAATCGCTTGAGGCCGACAGCCTCAATCTCCTCCGGCATCTCAAACATCAGCCGCTGCCTTCGCTGGTCTTCACCATCGCGCTCGCGCCGGTGACGGACACCACGGCATTGCTCCGCGCGTTTGATCTGGGGCTGAATGAACTCATCCACACGCCACTCGAAGGCAGCGCCATTCTCCGCGCCCGCCTCCGCAGCGGCGTGGCGACGAAGCGGAAGTTGGAGGAATTTTCCCGCCGCCAGCAGGAACTCACCGATGCCGCGCGCGCGGCCGAGGCAAGTTCGCGGGCGAAGTCGGAATTTCTCGCGGCGATGAGCCACGAGATCCGCACGCCGATGAACGGTGTCATCGCGATGACGGGCCTGATGATGGAGTCAGCGCTCACGCCCGAACAGCGCGGCTACCTCGACACGATTTACAATAGCAGCGAGTCGCTGCTGAAAATCATCAATGACATCCTCGACTTCTCGAAGATTGAGGCGGGCAAGATGGAGCTGGAGAAGCGCCCGTTCGATCTGCGGAACTGCATCGAGGAATCGTTCGACCTGCTCGCGTCGCGCGCCCTCGACAAGTCGCTCGACCTGCTCTACTCGGTGGATGAGCGGATACCGGCGCTGGTGGAAGGCGATGGTCAGCGGCTGCGTCAGGTGCTGGTCAACGTGCTCGGCAACGGCCTGAAATTCACCGAGCGTGGCGAAGTGTTCGTGCGGGTGCAGAAAATGCAATTATCGCCAGCCGAAGACGAAAATCCGCAAGCCGTGCGGCTGCATTTTGCCGTGAAAGATTCCGGCATCGGCATCGCGCCGGACCGGCTCTCAAAACTATTCAAGCCCTTCACGCAGGCGGATGTTTCCACGGCGCGGCAATACGGCGGCACGGGACTCGGCCTCGCCATCAGCCGCCGCCTCGTCGAGTTGATGGGCGGCAAAATGTGGGCGGAAAGCGTCGCTGGCGAAGGCTCCACATTTCATTTCACCATCAATGCTTCGACGCCCGCCGATTCCAAGCCGCCCGCGCACACCGGCAAGCAGGCGCGGTTGGCGGACTTGAAAATTTTGATCCTCGATGACAACGCCACGAGCCGCAACGTGCTGTTCGATCAATGCCGGTTGTGGGGAATGTTGCCGCAGGCGGTGGAGAATTCCTCTCAGGCGCTGGAACTCTTGCGCCAAGGAAATCAATTTGATCTCGCGGTGATTGATTTGCACCTGCAAGGCATGGATGGACTCGCCGTCGCTTCAGAAATCCAAAAACTGCCCATCGCCGCCATGCTGCCAATGGTGCTCCTCACGCCGATGGGCAAACGAAAAAGTTCATCGGAAGAAGTGCGGATTGTTTTCGCGCACGCCGTTCACAAGCCGGTGAAAACCGCCGCGCTCGCGAGCGCACTGGAACGCGCGTTGTTAAGCCCGCGCCTTCCCAGCCAGCCGCCGGAACCGCTCAAGCCCATGCGGGCGCTGGCGGAAACGTTGCCGCTGCGAATTCTTTTGGTGGATGACAACGCCATCAATCAGAAAGTCGCCGTCCGTATCTTGCAGCAGATTGGTTACGCCCCGGAAGTGGCGGGCAACGGTCGCGAGGCGCTCGACTTGCTAGATCAGAAGCCGTTCGATTTTATTTTCATGGACGTGATGATGCCGGAAATGGACGGCCTCGAAGCCACGCGCCTGCTGCGCAAACGGCAGATGGGCGGCGGCCACGCACATTACCAGTCGCGCATCATCGTCTGCGCCATGACCGCCCACGCGATGGCCGGCGACCGCGAGAAGTGCATCGCTTCCGGCATGGATGACTACCTCGCCAAGCCCGTTCGCCCGAGAGATGTCCGTGATATGCTGGAACGCTGGGCCGGCAAAGTGATGTCTGGCGCTAAAACTTCGGACACCAAACCAGCCGCGACTGCCACTACCGAACCGCCCGTGGACATGGATCGCATGATGGATTTGACCGACGGCAACAACGACAGCCTACGCGAACTCGTGGAGATGTTTCTGAAGCAGACCCACAAACAATTCGATCAGATGCGCGCCGCCGTCAGCGAGAAAAACGCGGACGCTTTGCGCCGCATTTCGCACAGTTGCGCCGGTGCGAGCGCCACGTTGGGCATGACGCAGCTCGTGCCGAAATTGCGCGAGCTGGAAAAACTTGGCGGCGCCGGCTCGGTGGCCGGCGCGGAACAAATTTTGGAAGCGGCCGCGCAGGAATATTCCCGCGTGCAGGATTTTTTGAAACTGAATCCTGAACTCGGCCCCGTGTTCAAAAACTTCAAACCCGCATGAAAAAAATTCTCTTCATCGAAGATGACCAGGTCGTGGCCAACGTTTATCGCAACAAGCTCGCGGTCGAAGGCTACCAAGTCGAAGTGGCGGTGGACGGCGAGGCTGGCCTGCGCCTGTTGCGGACGTTTCAGCCGCACGTCATTATTTTGGACCTCATGCTGCCGGGCATTTCCGGCGTGGATGTCATCAAGGAAGTTCGCAGTGAACCGGATTTTGCCAAGACCCCCATCATCGTTTTTTCCAACACTTACCTGACGAATATCATTCAGGATGCTTGGCGTGCGGGCGCGAACAAATGCCTGTCCAAGTCCAGTTGCACACCGAAAGACGTGATCGAAGTCGTCCGCAACACCGTCGGCGACAGCGGTGCCGTCCCCCAAACCAAGCCGTCCACCGTCGCCGCCACGGCCAAGACCGCCGCGACGGTCATCGGCGACGACGCAAAATTTCAGGCCGACCTGCAAGAAACTTTTCTGGAAAATCTTCCCGCCGCGCTCACCGCGCTGCGCGCCGGCATGATGGCGCTCGTCAAGGCCGACACCGAAGTGGCCAAGCTCAAACAGGTCTACGAACTTTACCGGCAAGTGCACACCCTCAACGGCAACGCCGGTCTCGCCGGTCTCGCGCTCGTAGCCCATATGGCCTCCACCATCGAAGCGCTGCTCAAGGAAATTTACGAGAAGCCGAAAAATCTCAACCCGTCCACCACCCGCACCATCGCGTCAGCCGTGGATTTTCTCGGCCTACTCTTCGAGAAAGGCACGCAGCCCGACCGGCAGGAAATTCCCGCGTCGAGAATTTTGGTCGTGGATGACGAAGCCATTTCCCGCCGCGCCATCGTCTATGCGCTGGAGAAAGCCAAGTTGAAATCCGTCAGCCACGAAGACCCGCTGCAGGCGTTGCAGCAGCTTTCGGAAAACGAATTTGATTTAATTTTTCTGGACGTGGACATGCCCGGCCTGACCGGCTACGAACTGTGCACCAAGCTCCGCACACTGCCGCAGCATAAGAAGACGCCCGTGGTTTTCGTCACCAGCCTCAACGATTTCGAGAACCGCACTAACTCCACGATGGCCGGCGGCAATGATTTTATTGGTAAGCCGTTTCTCTTTATCGAACTCACCGTCAAGGCGCTCATCCATGTGCTGAAGGCCAAACTCACTCCGAAGCCGCCGGTAGGCTGATGGTTCGCTCATCCTCATGCTCATACTCAAAACCAGAAATTGAGGATGAGCACGAGGATGAGGATGATTTAACCCCCGGACAAAGTTTGCCCCGCGCTGAAATTTTTCCTATTCCTTCCACGTCTTGAATCTCGCATGAAGAAAAAATTAAAAGTTGTCGCCGTTGCCCTCGTGGGCATTTTCTTGTTGCTCCAACTCACCAATCCCGCGCGCACCAATCCGCCGGTCAAACGCGACGCCATCGCCGCCGCGAACCCACCCGCCGCCATCGCCGCCAGCCTGCGCGCCGCGTGTTACGACTGCCACTCATACGAAACCAAATGGCCGATCTATTCCCGCATCGCGCCGTCCTCCTGGCTCGTCGTTGCCGATGTGAACGAAGGTCGCGAACATTTTAATTTTTCCGACTGGCCGGAGGATTCCGCCCGCGCCGCCAAGAAATTAGACCGCATCAACGAAGTCGTGGACTACCGCGAAATGCCGCCGAAGAAATACACCGCGCTCCACCCCGAAGCTCGCCTGACCGAAGAACAACGCAAAGC
>JANOBC010000185.1:0-11627 GCA_031411455.1 Limisphaerales bacterium | reverse complement strand
AAGATGCTTTCGAAAATCCATTTGCCGTCGTCGCTGCCCAGAATGGATTCGCAGGCGCGTTCGGGATGCGGCATCAGGCCGGCCACGTTGCGCTTTTCATTGCAGATGCCGGCGATGTTTTGCAACGCGCCATTCGGATTCGCGCTATCGGTCAGGTTTCCGCTGGCATCGCAGTATTGCCAGAGGATTTGGTTGTTGGCCTTGAGTTTCGCGAGCGTTTCTTCGTCGGCAAAATAGCAGCCTTCGCCGTGCGCGATGGGGACGCGAAGAATTTTTCCCGCCGGAATCTGGCTGGTGAATGGCGAATCGTTCGTGGCGGTTTTGAGGAAAATGTTTTCGCAGTGAAATTGCAGGTCGCGATTGCGGATGAGCGCGCCGGGCAGCAGGCCGGCTTCGGTGAGGACTTGAAAGCCGTTGCAGATGCCGAGGACGAGGCCGCCGTTGTCGGCGAATTGTTTCACGGCCTGCATCACGGGGCTGAACCGCGCGATCGCGCCGCAGCGCAGATAATCGCCGTAGCTGAATCCGCCGGGCACGATGACGCAGTCAGTGTCGCCGAGCGAGGCATCCTTGTGCCAGACGAGCCGCGCGGAATGGCCGAGCAGGCGGACGGCGTGGACGGCGTCCTGGTCGCAGTTGCTGGCGGGGAATTGGAGGACGGAAAAATTCATGTGGTTAAACCGCCAAGACGCCAAGTTCGCCAAGAAAATTTGAGCCAGGATTTACAGCATGAACAGGATTTAATCCTGATAATCTGGTTAATCCTGTCTGAATTTCCTTGCGGCTCTGCGGCTTTGCGGGAGAAAGGTTCATTCAATTTCGATGCGGTAATCCTCGATCAGCGGGTTGCTTAAAAATTTGTGGCAAGCCTCGTCCAGCTTTTTGCGCGCGGCCTCCTTGTCGGTGCCGTCGAGTTCGATCTCCAGGAATTTGCCAACGTGGACGGCTTTGATGCCGGTGTGGCCCATGTGTTCAAGGGCTTTCAGAACCGTGATGCCTTGCGGATCAACGACGGCTTTTTTTGGAGTGATGATGATTTTAGCTTTCATTCGCGCGACAAAAAATTTTAAGAAAAATTTCCCTCAAAGCGAGTCAAAACAAACTGTCAGATGGTTTCCCTTTTGGGATTCTGCCGTTACGGTAGTGGTCTATTTTGAAAACTGTCGCACGAAGCTCGCGAAGGCGGCGAAGGAAAAATCAGGGACGTATTCGCTCTTCCGCCACCTTCGTGGCCTTCGGTGAATGAAAATTATTCGCCAACTGATGTTGCCGGATGATTGGCTTCCTTCACCTGCACACGCCGCGCAAGCCACAGGGCGATGAGACTCATCCCGACCGCCAGCCAGCCGAGTTTGTCATAGTTTACAAGCTGGCCGGTTGCCGAGCGGGTCACAATCCAGCCGCCAAGGCTGGAGGTCACGCCGGAAGTCAGGTCGCGCGTGCAACTGCTCAAGCTCATGAACGCGCCGCGCCGTTTCGCCGGCACGGCCAGCGAGAGGATCGCTTGGCCGGGGATGAAACGTCCGCTGGCGAACGTGAAAAACATTCCCGCCGAAATCAAAACCGCCCAAACCGGCATTGGGCCTGAATTCGCAATCCATAGTGTCACGAACGCCGCGATCACGACGAGGATGGCAAAGACTTTCAAGCGGCCGTAGCGGTCAGCCAATTTTCCGCAGAACGGCGCGGTGAGCGCGGAGCAAATGCCGCCGACCATGTAGATGAGGAACAGTTTGTTCTCCGGCAGGCCCACGTCCGACACCAGATGCGGCGCAAGCAGGGGAATGATGGCGAAATGACCCATGACGATGGCGGAGTAGAAAAGCAAGGCGCGCCCGGCATTACGGTCGCGGAGCAGTTCAAAAAATTCTTTGAAGTGTTGGAGCGAAGTGGCCTTGTCATTCAAGTGCGCCCGCACTGGCGGCAGCGCGGCATAAATCATCAGCCACACGAAGACGCCCACGCCAGCGACGAGGAAGAACGGCATCTCCCAGCGAAATTTTTGCGCGAGATACAATCCAAACGGCACGCCCAGCGCGGCGGCCGTGGCAAACGCACCCATGATGACGGCCATGCCTGAAGCACGGCGTTGCGGCGGGACGATGTCGCCGACGATGGCCATGAGCGTCGCGCCGGAGATGCCACCGAACGCACCGCAGATGATGCGGGCGATGAGCAGCGTTTCAAAATTTTTGGAAAGCGCACACGCCAGCGTGCCGAGGCAGAAGCCGGCATAGACGAAGAGGAGAATTTTTCGCCGGTCAAACCGGTCCATGAATGGCGCAGTCAACAAACCCACCACGCCCGCGCTGATGGTGTAGGCCGCGACGAGCTGGCTGAATTTCCCCGGCCCGATGGTGAACTCGCGCATGAGCTGTTCGCCCAGTGGCATCATCACCATGAAGTCGAGGATGTGAGTAAACTGCACCGCCGCCAGCAACAGCAGCAAGGTGCGTTCAGAATAACGGAAGGTCGTCACGAAAGATGAAGCTGATGACGCCGCTTGACCGAGGACTTACCTCAATCAAGATTTTTGCGCATCTTTGATCTTCGCCAGCAATTCATCACGCTCGCTGGTATCGGTCGTGCCGCAATGGCTGCCGACGTGCGCTTCGTGCTGCGGCTCTTCTTCCTTGCGCGAGAACGCCGCCTGCGCACCGTTCATCGCGGCGCGAGGAGAATTCAGCACGGCCTTCGCTTCGGACAAGTGGCCTTTGCCGATGGTCACGCCGTTGAACGCGAGCTTCACCAATTCCGCCGAGGCGGGAAACGGCTTGGGTTTGGAGCCGAAGTTGTAGGCGAAATTTTTCCAGTTGTCGCCGGACTGATAATTCGTGCCGAGCGCGCCGCTCGGGTCGTAGCCGCAATGCACCATGCAGTTTTCGCAACGCGGATCGCGCGCGACACCGTTGACGACGCCGTATTTGTCCCACGTCACCTTCGTGAGCATTTCGGTGTAGCCGTCGTAATGGCCATCGGTCATCAGGTAGCACGGGGCTTTCCAGCCCTTGACATTGTAGGTCGGAATCGCCCACGCGGTGCAGGTCAGCTCGCGTTTGCCGGCGAGAAATTCCTGATACACCGGCGTGCCGAAGATGGTGAACAGCTTGCCCCATTCCTCGATTTTGGCGAATTTCTGCCGCGTCATCTTGCGCGTGAGAAAAAAATCTTCCGGCTGTTTGCCGAGGCGCGAAACCATGTCCTTCTTCGCGGCATCGTATTCGTAGCCGGGCGAAATCGTGTGGCCGTCCACTTCAAGCGAGCTCAAATACTTGAACATGTCTTCGAGTTCCTTCACGTCGGTTTCTTTATAGACCGTCGTGTTGGTCGCGACCTGATAGCCGCAAATCTTCGCCATCTTGATGGCTTCGACGCACTCTTTGAAAACACCTTCGCGCTCAACAATGAGATCGTGTGTGAATTCCAAGCCATCAACGTGAACATTCCAATACATCCATTTCGTCGGGCGAATAACAACTTTCTTCTTCGCCGCGTCGTTAGCGTTGCGAATCGCGTCGGCTTCTTTGTCAGAAATTAATTTTCCATCGAGAAGTTTCTTGAGCGTCGGCTCAACTTCCGGCGTGTAAATTGCCGCGAGGTAATCGCGCATTTTTTTGCGCATAAACACGCCGTTCGTGCAGATGTAAAGCACGCGGCCCTGTTCGAGCAGGCCGGCGATGAGTTCTTCGATCTTCGGATAAATGAGTGGCTCACCGCCGCAGATGGAAACCATCGGCGCGTCACATTCCACCGCCACCGCGAGGCATTTTTCCAACGGAACCATGTCCTTGAGGTTAGTGGAATACTCACGGATCCGCCCGCAGCCGGTGCAGGTCAGGTTGCAGGTGTGGAGCGGTTCGAGCTGCAAGACCATGGCGAACTTGGGCGTCTTGCGGACTTTATGTTTGACGATGTGGCTGGCGATTTTCATCGTCAGCGCGAGTGGGAAACGCATATTAAATTTTAACGGACGGAGGCGACCAAGCTGGAATTTTCAACCACCACCAGCGGCACGTTATTCGTGCAGCCCGGACAGTTCTTGATGATGCCCGGCAACAGGAAGCTCGCCGGTGACACGCTCTGGCTGGCATTGATGCCGCCGCAGCCTGCGCCAATCAGCGCGACTACCGGCAGCAACGCCATGAATTTCCAGCTTAATCTCACTTGCCGAGTATAAAACACTCGGTCACGATGGCAACTGCTAATTGAATTACTCATGCTCTTGAAACAAGCCAACGCGGGAAAAGTCGCACTGGGATTCCTCTTTTTTTTGTTAGCGACGACGGCGTTTGGCCAGACAGCGGAGAAAAAATTCCTTGCCCGTTCCGAAAGCGACCTGGAACGCACCCAGAAGATTTTCAACGCCGACAAAAATAATTCCACCAACGCCTACCAATTCGCCCGCGCCTGCTTCGACGTAGCCGAGCAGGCCACGAACGCCACTCAACGCGCCGCCGCCGCCCGGTTGGGCATCGCCGCCAGCCAGCACCTCCTCGCCCGCGAGCCGAAATCAGCACCGGGACATTATTGCCTCGCGCTAAACGACGGCGAGCTCGCCGATGCCGAAGCGCCATCACTCACGGCTTACAAGCTCGTCCACGAAATCGAAAGCGAGTTCAAAGCCGCCGCTGCTCTTGATGAAAAATTCGATTACGCCGGCCCGGCGCGCTGCCTCGGTTTGCTTTACCGCGACGCGCCCGGCTGGCCGTTGAGCATCGGCAACAAGACCAAGGCGCGCGAATGGCTCGACCGCGCCGTCGTGCTCGCACCGGACTATCCCGAAAACTATTTGAACCTCGCCGTCGCCCACCTCCGCTGGCACGAACGTGACGAAGCCGAGCGCGCGCTGAAAAAGCTCGAAGCCGTCTGGCCCGCCGCGCAAACAAACCTCACCGGCGTGACGTGGGAACGCAGCTGGCACGACTGGACGAAACAGCGCGCGGCAGCCAGGGTGGATTTCCAAAAGCAGTTCAAGCGCGGGCCATGAATGGCGGGCATTTTGGTGGGGCGAGCCTCCTCGCGAGCCGCGAACGTGCCACCACCCGCCCCGGCCTGAAATTGCCTATTGTCAGATTGAACGTCTCGACTAGACTGCCGTCAGATTTCTAACCGGCATGGCACGAAAAATCATCGCAGCATTAAGTGACTCCACGGTTTTGCTCCGCGAGTGGCTCGCCAACCCGCAGGGAACCGGCTCCGTCACCCCCAGTTCACCGCAACTCGGCGCTGCCATGGCACGCTGGCTCCCGCACAATTCCGACAGTTTCGTCCTCGAACTCGGCCCCGGCACCGGCGCCGTCACCGACGCCCTCCTCAAACGCGGTCTGCGCGAAGACCGCCTCATCGCCATTGAATTCAATGCCAACCTCGCCAAGCACCTCCGTAAACGTTTTCGCCACGCCCACATCATCACCGGCGACGCGTGGGAACTGGACCGGCTGCTCGCCGAACTGCCGTCGCCCATTGAATCCGTCGGCGCGGTCATCTCCAGCCTGCCGCTCTTGAATTTTCCGAAGGACAAGGCCGATGAACTCGCGCAAAAAATCCGCGCCATCCTTGAGCCGCGCGGACGTTGGGTGCAATACAGCTACCAGATCGGCAAAAGCCGCAGCCGTGGCGGCGAAGACTTCCATCTGCTCGCCTCCAAGATTGTCTGGCTCAATTTTCCCCCCGCCCGCGTCAGCGTGTTTCAGAAGTGAACGACGTGCGGTTCCGCCCGCGAAACCACTTCCCCGCGCGAATAGATTTTGCGCTCCAATCGTTAAACGTCCTCCGGCTCGAAATAAATTAAAGCGGCGTCATGGCCAAAGCCAGGTTCCTCCCAAGATCACTTTAGGTGCGGGAGGACAATCAACTGACTTCAGGCGTGAACTTGGCCGTTGAACGTCGTGACCGGGATTTTTCTGACTGGGGAAAACAATTCCCTGATTTGGAAAATCATTTTCCCAGTCTTCAACGAAGTTTTCCCAAACTTGAAAGGACATTTCCAGATGTAAAAAAAGGTTTTTCAAGCGTAGAAAATGTTTTTTCACGTCTGAAACAAAGTCTTCTTAGTCTGTAAAAGCCATTTTCAAGTCTTGAACGGAGTTTTCTAAATCTCCAAAAGACATTTTCCGACGTCGAAAAAGATTTCCCAGACGTAGAAAATAGTTTTTTAGATCATAAAAATTGCGGAAAAGTCAATGAAACCGCCGTTTCAGGCAAAAACTGGTGGGAAAGGCATACCCATGCCTTGCGCGATGGAGTTGACCTACGGCCACGAAGCGAACACACCCACGATGCACACGCCCCAGCCGAAAGCGGAGAAAGCGAGGAACAGTCTTAAGAGGCGGAAGGGCATTTTGAAGATTTAAAGAAAATGAATTCCCTATTTTACACGCATCTTGAACACAACATTTGTTTTGTCTGGAATGCCATTGGTGAAAGTTACGGTCACTGGCGCAGACACAAGGTTTGAAAATGCAAGAGTGCGCGTTATGAAGCCGCTGAAATTATTTTGTAAAGGAGTATTGACCCATACAATTGAATCTCGACTCAACGAACTGGTGCTGGATGTTCCACTGCCTGATGAACCATCCGCTCCAGCCTCCTGTTCTTGAATTGTGCAGGGAGCATCTACGCTTTCGATCTGCCGACCATCAGGGAGTTCGATGATTGCTTCGACCAACGGTTTCCCTGACTCTGCTCTGTCACTGCGTTTCGACAATAATTCTTTTTGCTCCTGTATAAACGAAGGCCACTTTTCGCCTGAAATCCATTCTATATTCCCGCCAACAAAAACTACTTGTCGTCCGCCATCTTTCGTCCTCTCGCCGTTGTGTCCCAGAGGTTGCTTGCAATACAATAGTGCAATTCGTTGATCATCGGCACGAGTCAATCCATCTGTGTAATGCCAGCCGCAAGTGTCCGGTCCGAGCAAGCCACCGCTTTCAAGAATGGTTTTAACTGTTTTCTCCGGCACAGTCATTCCACGAATCGTATAGGCATCGAGGTAATTTGACCGGCACAGCAAACTCAAAGATGCCTCTGGCGAAGCCTCACCTGTTGGATAGTGCCCCACATGTTCCTCTGCATACATTTCAAGCGAACCTTCCATGCCGATGATACAGCAATGGCTTTGACCGTAAGGAAACTTCGCTTTGTAATAAATTCCCATTGCGACTGCTAAGCCAGCAATCATTCCAAGAACAACTGCGACGATTAAGCGGCGTTTTTTCATTCTTTCTCTGCGCCTTTGCGTCTTTGCGTTTAACTCGTTCCCCTCGGCCGTTTGACGACGACTTCAATCTCCGCCTTGTTCTTCGCAATCATGTTCGCGGGCAGGTTCTCAACGATACACTTCCCGGCGGTGGCGCACGCGGTTCACGCGCACGATGCGGATTTCGTCGGCGATTTCATACACCACGCGATAGTCGCCCACGCGGATGCGCCAGTCGTTTTTGCTGCCCGCCAGTTTCCGGCAGCCGGGCGGACGCGGATTCTGGGCAAGGGTTTGAATCACAATGATGATGCGGTCGTGGATCTGCGCCGCCAGACGAGTGAGGTCTTTCTCCGCCGCGCGTTCCAGCAGGATGCGATACATGGTCACTTGCGCCCGGCGAGATACGCTTCGAGCGGACGATACTGCTGCGGCTTCTTGCGCGCCTGTTTGAGCCAGGCCACGTCGGCGGCGTCCTCGGCGCGTTCAAGCAATTCTTCGTAGTCCGCGATCGGCAGGATGACGGACACAGGCTTGCCTTTGCGCGTGACGATTTCAGGTTCCAGCAAAGTCGCTTTCATGGCTTGAATTTATCAGAGGTTCGGGTTTGTGCAAACCGGCTTTGTTTATCGGACTTCCCTCGGCCGTTTGACGACGACTTCAATCTCCGCCTTGTTCTTCGCAATCATGTTCGCAGGCAGGATGCCGCGCCAAAAAACGTTCGGGTAAACCACCGCGCCGCGCCCCAGGATGCTGCCGGGGTTCAGCACGGCGTTGCAGCCGGCTTCTGCGCCATCGCCCAGCAGCGCGCCGAACTTCCGTAGGCCGGAGTCCAAAGTCTCCAGTCCAATGCCCAAAGTCCCCGGCGCAGCGTCGCCAGTCCCAAGACTTTGGCCTTTGGACTTTAGGCTTTGGACTTCAACTTGGACGTTGCCGGGAAACAGTTTCACGTTGGAAATTTTTACGCCCGCGCCGAGGTGGGCCTTGTAGCCGAGAATGGAGTCGCCGACGTAATTGAAATGTGGCACCTGCGCGCCGTTGAAGAGCAGTGCGTTCTTCAACTCGGAGGAATTGCCCACCACGCAGTCGTCGCCGACGATGACGTTCTCGCGGAGATAGGCGTTATGGCGGATGCGGCAGTTCTTCCCGATGATGGCCGGCCCGATGATCATCGCGCCGGGTTCCACCGTCGTCCCCGCGCCGATGATGACGCGTTCGCCAATGCTCGCGCCGGGAAATCGCGGCGGCGGATTCTGCTTGGTGACTTTGGCGAGGTAAGGCTCAATTTTCTTCAGCGCGTCCCACGCAAATTCGCAGCCGTCGAAGAGGGCGGCGTGTTCGGTCTGCGCGAGGTCAAAGAGTTCGGCGACGGTGAAAGTCATGCCGGCAGGCTAGGCGAAAGCCCGGCGGCGGGAAATTCTTTTTAACAGGAGGGAACAGAGGAAAGTGGAATTGAGCGTCTGTATTTTTTATGTTTTGTGAGACAAGGTGTGCGTAGCCAGAGCGGTAGAGGACTACCGCACTCCAAGCCGCTTCGCGTTGACCGAGCTGTTTGTAGAAACGCGTGAGCGTCTTGGAGTGCGGTAGTCCTCTACCGCTTTTCAGGCGGAGTTCAAAAAGCTCTCCGTTTCCTCCTGTTAAAAATTTACGCCAGCAACGCCTGCACGACCTGACCGTGAACATCCGTCAGCCGGAAACGGCGGCCTTGAAACTGATAGATCAACCGTTCGTGATCCACGCCCATCAGGCGCAGCAGCGTCGCCTGAAAATCGTGAACGTGAACGGCGTCCTTCGTGATGTTGTAGCCGAAGTCGTCCGTCTCGCCGTGGACGTAGCCGGGCTTCACGCCGCCGCCCGCCATCCACAGGCTGAAGCAGCGCGGATGATGGTCGCGCCCGTAATTGTCCGCCGTGAGCTTGCCCTGCGAATACGCCGTGCGCCCGAATTCGCCGCCCCACACCACGAGCGTGTCGTCGAGCAGCCCGCGCTGTTTCAAATCCGTGATGAGCGCGGCGCTGGCCTGGTCGGTCTCGCGGCATTGGATGGAAATATTTTTTGGCAAGTCCCCGTGCTGATCCCAGCCTTGATGATAGAGCTGAATAAATTTCACGCCCTTCTCCGCGAGCCGCCGCGCTTGCAGGCAGTTCGCCGCGAACGTCCCCGGCTTGCGCGAGTCGGGGCCATACAGGGCGAACGTCTCCGGCTTCTCGTTGCTCATGTCCATCACGTCCGGCACGCTCGTCTGCATGCGATAGGACATCTCGTATTGCGCGATGCGCGCGTCCACTTCGGCGTCGCCCAATTTTTCGGCGGCGTGCGAATTCAATTCATTCACGCGATCCAAAAGTGAACGCCGGCTCTGCGATGAAACACCGTCGGGATTATTCAGATACAAAACGGGTTCCTTGCCGCTGCGAAATTGCACGCCCTGATGTTGCGACGGCAGAAAACCGCTGCCCCACAAGCGCGCGTAAAGCGGCTGGTCCACCTTGCCCGGCGTGATGAGCACGACGAACGCGGGGAGATTTTCGTTGTCGCTGCCAAGCCCGTAATGAATCCACGAGCCGATGCTGGGGCGACCGGAAAGCTGCGAGCCGGTCTGAAAAAACGTGATGGCCGGATCGTGATTGATGGCCTCGGTGAACATCGAGCGCACGATGCACAAATCATCCACGACCTTCGCCGTGTGCGGCAACAGATCGCAAACCCACGTTCCGTTTTTGCCGTGCTGCTTGAAACCAAACTGCGACCCCGCGAGCGGCAGCGACGATTGATTGCCGGACATCCCCGTGAGCCGCTGGCCCTGCCGCACGGAATCCGGCAACTGCTCGCCGTTGCGCTGGTTGAGCAGCGGCTTGTAATCGAACGTCTCCATCTGCGACGGCCCGCCCGCCATGAACAGATAGATCACGCGCTTGGCCGTCGGCGGAAAATGGAACTGGCCGTTGATGATGCCCTTGTCCGCGCCGCCATTCGCCAGCGCCGCAAGCACGTTTGTAGGCGACATCAAATTCGCCAGCGCAATGCCGCCAAGGCCGAGGCCAAAGCGGTTTAAGAACGCGCGTCGCGAAAGTCCGGCGGCGGGTAATGGTCCGGTGCAGATCTGGTTATTCATGCTCATCGCTCCACGATAAATTCGTCAAAGTTCATGATCGCATTTACCATCAGCGTCGTCGCCGCAAAATCGGCGGGCGGCAGTTTGTCGTTGAATTTCGATTCGCCTGTCGCGAGCAATTTCCTCGCACCCGCCTCGTCCTTCGCAAATAAATCTTTTTGCTCGGCAAAAATCTGCGCGAGAATTTTTGTCTCCGCTTCATCCGGCACTCGCCCGATCAATTTCTTGAACGCCACTTGTGCGCGGGCGTTCATGTCGTTAGGAAATTCCTTTAACAACTTTTCGCCCAGCACGCGCGCGGCTTCGATGAATTGCGGGTCATTCAGCAGCACGAGCGCCTGCAACGGCGTGGCGGTCGTCTCGCGCTTGGCGGTGCAGACTTCGCGCGTCAGGGCATCGAACGTCACCATGTTCGGCGGCGGCGAGGTTCGTTTCCAAAACGTGTAGAGGCTGCGACGGTAAAGATTCGTGCCGTGATCTTGTGTGAACTTCGCGCCCGTGCCGGACTGCTCCCACAAACCTTCCGGCTGATACACCTTCACGCTCGGCCCGCCGATGTTCGTCACGAGCAGGCCGCTCGCCGCGAGCGCGCCGTCGCGGATTTCCTCGGCCAGCAAACGCGTCTTCGGCCCGCGCGCGAGCAGACGATTTTCCGGGTCGCGCTCCAGCAATTCCTTCGAGGCGCGCGACGACTGCTGATACGTCGCCGATGAAACGATCAAACGGTGCAACGCTTTCACGTCCCAGTTATTTTCCATGAACCAGCCCGCGAGCCATTCGAGAAGTTCAGGATGCGACGGTAAGCGCCCTTGGCTGCCAAAATCATCCGGCGTCGCCACGATGCCGCGACCGAAGTGCAATTTCCAAATGCGATTCACCGCCACGCGCGCCGCGAGCGGATTTTTTTTTCCCACCAGCCAGTTCGCAAGACCGAGCCGGTTGCGCGGCGCGTCAGCGACAAGCTGCGGCAACGCCGACGGCACTTCCGGTTGCACGACATCGCCAGGCGCATCGTAAGCGCCGCGCTTGAGCAGATGCGTGACGCGGCGTTCGGGCAATTCCGCCATCGTCATGATTTCGCGGATGCCGTTCTGCAAATCATTCTGCTGCTCGCGAAGTTTTTTCAATTCGGCCAGCGCAGTGCGATACGTTTGGTTTTCGCGGGCAAGGAAATAATCTATTGTGGCGGCAGGCATCTTGCCTGCCGTAGAGGGCGGCATCCTGCCGCCCGGATTGGCGTCCAAATTGTTTGCGGCTTCAGAATTGTTCACACGCTCATCACTGCCACGGATTTTTCCGCCGGGCTGGAAGCCC
>JANOBC010000184.1:0-1920 GCA_031411455.1 Limisphaerales bacterium | reverse complement strand
CTTTGCCCGCCGTTGTCTGTCAAATAATCTGCCATAAAATCGTCAATAATCGACAGGGCATCTGCCTGAAGTTTTCCTTCCGAGTGATGACCGGTGGAGTGTGCCTCAAAAAGATAAGTGCCGTTTGTCCAATAAGCCTCGCTGTCATTTCCGTGAAAATCGTCAAAACATTTGTTGTAAATGAGAAAGCCTCTCTGCACGAAAATCACCTCACTACCATTCGGATGCTTCAAACGTTTTATTATCTGCGGCGGACCGACATCCTTTACCCCACCTTCCTCCATTTCTTCAAGTCCCAGGGTTCGTAGAGCGTCCAGATGTAGTCCGAAGTTGAATCCTCGCGCAACGAGTGGAGGTTCTGCGTTTCCGCCTCGTCGATGAATTGCTCAAAGACTTCGATGCTCGGAAATTCCACCACGATCATTTGCGCACGCGTGCGGTCGCCGTGCATTTCTCGCAGCGGTCCGGCGCCGGCACTGACCACCTTGCCGCCCAGTCCGTAGATGATCCGGCCCGCCTTGACGCTGTAGTCCCGGTAATCGTTTTCCTTGCCGGGGATCAGGTTGAAAAGATTCAGTGCGTAAATCATGGAAGTCTCCGCGAGGACGATGGGTCGACACCGGTAGAATGCCCGGGAACAATAATTCTTTCACAGGAGGAGGCCATGCCCAAGAACATTCAGGTCCAGCTCGCCAATCGCCCGACCGGGCCGGTCGAGGAATCGAATTTCAAAATTGTCGAACTGGATATGCCGAAACCGGCGCATGGCGAGATCCTGGTGAAAAACCTGTGGCTGTCGCTCGACCCCTACATGCGCGGGCGCATGAGCGCCGCAAAATCCTACGCAAAGGGTGTTGAAATCGGCGAAGTCATGACGGGCGGCACGGTAGGTCAGGTCATCGAATCGAACCATCCGAAATTCAAGGTCGGCGACCATGTGGTGGGGTCGCTGGGCTGGCAGCTCTACGCGGTTTCCCACGGCGAAGGGGTGGCGATAATCGACCCCAATATCGTGCCGCTCTCGGCCTACCTGGGCGTATGCGGCATGCCGGGCGCAACGGCGTGGGTCGGTCTGCTGGAATACTGCGCGCCCAAGGCCGGCGAGACCGTGCTGGTCTCCGCTGCAAGCGGCGCGGTGGGCGGCGTGGTCGGCCAACTCGCGAAACTGCAGGGCTGCCGCGCCGTAGGCATCGCCGGCGGACCGAAGAAATGCGAATACGCCGTCAAGGAACTCGGTTTCGATGCGTGCGTCGATTACAAGGCGGGCAACCTCATCGACGACCTGAAGGCCGCGTGCCCCAACGGCGTGGACAATCTTTTCGAGAACGTCGGCGGCGAAGTCATGGACGCGGCGTTCCGGGTGTTGAATCCATTCTCGCGAGTGGCACTGTGCGGTTTGATTTCCGACTATAGCGCAACCGAGCCCTACGGCACGAAAATGATACGTTCCCTTCTCGTGAACCGGGTCAAACTGCAGGGCTTCATTGTCTTCGATCGACAGGATTTGTACTTCAGGGCCGTGTCGCAAATGGTTAAGCTGGTGTCACAGCGCAAGATAAAATATCACGAGACCGTCGCCGAGGGCATTCACAGCGCGCCAAAGGCTTTCATGGGATTGCTCAAGGGCGACAACCTTGGCAAGCAACTCGTCAAGCTTTCCTGACTACTGCAAAACAATTCTTACCGCAGAGGCGCAGAGGACGCAGAGAAAGCCCTGAAAAATTTCACATATGGGAAAGAGAATGGCGGGCATGCCAACCGGACAAAGGGTTGCATGCAGCGCAATCAGCAGGTGTTCAACTACATTCTCGATGCCGCACGGATTTTCGTATATCGTATCTCCTATGGTTGTCTCCGCGACCTCTGTGCCTCTGTGGTGAAATTTCCATTAAAAGGCAGGTTTGGCGCGGTTAGCTGTAC
>JANOBC010000183.1:0-20927 GCA_031411455.1 Limisphaerales bacterium | reverse complement strand
GAATTGACGCTGCCCGCCCGATAATCCCACGAGCCAATCGTCGAAAGATGAAACGTGCGGTAAGCCGCTTCATCCATCGGGTCAGCCCAACTGGTCGAGGTGGCGGCGGCGAGCAACAGACAGGCGGGCAGCCTGAAAATGTTCCGCCAGCGGTGACCAAGTCGTTTCATATTCGAGAGAGGAAAAAGTTAAGCCGGTTAGTGAGATTGGGATAATATTTTTACCGGCCCGAGCAAACCCGCTGGCAGCAATGGCGATTCCTTGCTGACCGAGGGCAGGGTGATGAAAGTTCGACGCTGATCGGGCGGCAGCGCAGCATCACCAGCCAAACGGTTATTCCACGGATTGATGACTTCAATTTCCAATGTGTTCACGCCCGTTTTCGCTACGCCTGAAATATCCACGCGCCACGGTGCCGTCCAGATTGTTCCCAAATCCTTTCCATTCACGCGCAACGTTGCCATGTCATGCACTTCGCCGAAATCGAGAAACAGTTCCGCTTTCCGCTTTCCGCTTTCCGCCTTTTCCAACTCAAACGTCTTCCGATAAATTGCTTTGCCGGAGTAGTGCTTGATGCCGTCTTCCGGTCGCGTGGTCCAATCGGCGAGTTGCGCGAACACCACATTCGTCGGCCCGCCCCATTGCGGATCAAACGTCACATCCCATCCGCCAGTGAGCGTCGCCATCATTTTCAATTCAGGAAAATTCTTCGCGCTATTCACCTGCGGCTTGCCTAACTGACGGAAGACAACAAACCACGATTGGTTCGGGGCGAATGTCAGCGGCACGACGGTTTGACCCGCTTGCTCGCTCCAATTGGGCAACGCGCGCCGTTCGCCGGTGACGGCATCCCAAAGCTCTGGCTGCTGCCCGGTCACGCGAAACGCGCAGTTCACTTGCTCGGCGCGTTCCTTCTGATTCGAGACGAAATAGATTTCCGCGTCCGCCGAACGGCGATGCGTGAAAAGAAAATTGGCATCTTGTGCCGCGCCGCGATACTCGATGTCCGGCGGTGTTTGATTTTCCGCGAAAACCTCGGCAAGTCGCTTGCCCCAGATAATGCGGCCTTTGCCCAGTGCGCGTGCGCCAGTTTTGCCGACGCTCGCTCCGCCCCAGATTTCCGTCGCGAGCTTCTGCACTTCCTGATCGCACTTGGGAAAGTTCTCCAAGCTCGGCGATTGCACCGGCGGTTCCCCCAGCACCGTTGCTCCGGCTTTGATGAGATCGCGAATCTGGCGCAATAATTCTGGGCGCATCGTCGTCAGCTTTGGCAAAACCAGAACGCGATAGCTCACACCATGCGGCAGCACGAGCCGGCCATTTTTTACAGTGAGATTTTTTTCGATGACTTCGGAGTTGATGTATTCAAAGTCAAACCCCGTCGGCAGTTCCGGGTTGCGACCGCCCGTCATTTTCGGCGCGTCGTCGCCGATGAAATAGGCCACGTCCGCCACGCGCCAACCTTGTTGCAACAGCCAGCAGCAACGGCGCTCGTAATCCAGCCACGCCTTGCTCTGTTCAAACCAGGTGTTATGGCGGTTGAACTCCGTGCCCCAGGGCGCGTTGACGCCGGGCTGTTTGTCATCCCACGGTTGATGAATATAGACGTGCAGCACGACGTGATTGACGCCCTCGCAGAACGACCAATCTCCGCGTGCCTTCAATGCGCCGGGCGAATTTTGAAACGCCGGGCCGCCGGTGAACGACTCCGCCGAGACAAATTTCTTGCCGTAAGTATTGGCGCATGATGATGCGGCGCGGCACTCAATCGAGCCGAGTTCACCCGTCACCCAGAACTCGCCGCCGATGCGGTCGGACTCGCTGCCGTATTTCAAAAACTCGCTGGGAAATCCCCAGTGGCCGTAATTTTCCAGCCACAGTCCGAGGCCGTTTGCCTTGCTCGCCGCGCGCAAGCCGCCAACGTATTCCGTCGCCACGCGATCCGCCACGAGTCGGCGCATGTCCCAGAGAAATCGTTCGCTCTGATTCGCGCTGCCGACGATCCGCCCTGTCAGCACAGGCAACCACGGCTTCGGATCGTAACCATAGCGACGTTGAAATGTTTTCCCGAAATCATCCGTCCAATTCTGCGCGCCCATTTCATAACTGTCGGCAACGACGCGAGTGAAAGCCTTGCGGTCGGACGCGGGCATTCGTTTGAGCAACTGCCCGACGAAGGCATCGAAATGTTTCTGCGCCAGTTTGCGATTCATCTTGTCCACTTCGAGACCCTTGGCCTGCGGCGACGCGGGGCTATTGCTCATGCCCGTGGGCGTCATGCCGGTGCGCAGAATCACCCAGTCGCCCGGCGGCACTTCCCACGTCAACGTGCCGTCAGCCGCGAGATATTTCGACACGTCGCGCACGTTGGACGGGGGAACGACGAGTTGCTTGGAATCCGGTTCAGCGGGCGCGGGCCAGAGATAGCTGTTCCACTTGGGGAATGGCGTGGGCAACATTTTACCAAGCTGTTTCTCGACGAAAGCTTCCAACCGCGCAGCGCCAGACAAATTGATTTCTGCGAGTGCTGCGCCTTTCGACGGCACAAAGTCGCGATGCCCCGGCGTAATGCTGGTAAGCAGCAGGCGAAAATGTTTCGCGGTCACAGCGGGAAACGTAATCGTCACGGGCGCAGCCTTGATGAAGCCAACGGCCTTGGCCTGATTCGACCAGTCGCAGTTGAAGCGTCGCACGGTTTCAAAAGTTCCATCCGCGTGCTCCGCTTGGAGTTCAACGTCAGCACTGAATGGTTTATCCGCTGGCGTGAGTTGCAGCGTGCGCGCCGTGAGCGGTTGGTCGAGCGAGATTTCAAACTGAAGCGATTTGCCTTCTGGAAAATCAAATGCCGAATTGAGATTACCATCCACGAGGCTGGCGAGATTCGTGGCGGGCAGCGAGCAAGTCACGCGCGGGGACTTGGCGGCGAGTGTGTCGGCGTCGTTCTGCGGCGCAGGAAACGCCAGCACCGCGACATCCTGAAACTGCGCTTGGGGCTGGGCGAGTTGTTGCGAGCAATGGACTGGGCCGGTGACGCGCATCTCGGACGAAGTCAGGTAGCGCATGGTTTGTTCGGGCTTGATCCATGGGCCGCCGGATTGACTCCAACCGGGGCAGTTGAAGATGCCGATGTTCACGCCGACGCGTCCACCTTCGCGAATGGCGTGTTCGACAAGTTGCCACCATTCTTCCGACAGCACTTTCACTTTGCCGGGCGCAACTTCATCCAGAAAAATATTCCCGATGAGCGCCTCGCCGATGCCGACGCGCGCCATCGCTTCGAGATCCTTCGTGATGCCCTCCTTGGAAATGTTGTCGCTGATCCAATAGTAGTAGCACCACGGTTTGGTTTGCGCGGGCGGATTGGCAAAACCATTTTCCAAACTGATGTCAGCGGCGCACGCAGTTAGCGTCCACAGGGCCAGACTTAAAATGAATAAGAAATTGGCAGCAGAATGTTTCACGCGAATTTTTTTAGGTGTTTAATGAACTCATCCGATAAAAAAACCCCGCCGAAGCGGGGTTGAAACGGAAATTGCTTTGGTCGCCGCCTCAAACCGACCGACGGCGGAAGGCGAAAAAGCCAGCCAACCCAAGTCCGGCCAATGCCAGCGTCGTCGGTTCGGGAACCGGTGCCGCATAGACAATCAGATTATCGAAAGTGTGGGAGGCTGCGACGAGTCCGGGGCCGGTAGTGAAGCCGCGTTCGCCGACCAAGGTCAGGTAGTTGCCAGTATAACCGCCGCCGCCTTTGGTGTAGCTGCTGATGAAAACGGTGTTGACGTAGAGATCAATCGTCGTCGAACCAACGCCGTCCCAAGGGTTGCCGTCCGCTAAATCGTTAATTCTTAAATCAACGTTGAATGCGCCAGCCCCGCCCGCCGTGAAGGGAAGCAAATTTTGCACGAGTGTGCTGCCGTCAAAGAACTGAATAAAATTCCCCGCGTTAAAACCCGTCGGGCCGTCCTCGACGAACTTCACCCCAAAATGGGTTGTGGCCGCATCCAGAAGGTTGAGGCCGACAGCCGATCCCAAGCTGATGCCAGCTGCGGTATAGCCAGCACTGGTAGTCGCGTTCAGATCGAGCGAAAACGTAATTTCTTTTCCGGTAATCTGAGAACCTAAAATTGTGCCACTGAAATTAGCCTGGGGCTGAATGGAGGTGTATTGATTCACCGTATCTCCCGTGATCAGCATTTGCGTGCCAGTCAGAATGTGATGATCGTTGCCGCCGCCCGGATTCTGGGTGTAACCGGCTGGCGCAATTACGCCCGTTTGCCGGGTGCCGTTGTTATATTCAAAGCTGCTCTTGTTGGTGGCCATGCTGGTGTTGAAATTATCCGTCCAGACGGCGGTGTATTGGGCTTGCGCCACGGTCGTGCTCAAAGCGGCGACGGCCAACGGCAACACAACTGCCGGACGAACGCGGCTGACAATAGATCTGAGTTTTGACATAGTTTATTTATTGGATGGGTGCTTTTCCAACTGAACAATTTATTTATAGATGAAGCTCGTCGTTTCGGCCATACCCCCAATCGGGGGTAGTGGGACAAGCTCATTGACGGTTCTGCTTGGTGGAAACAAAACGATAACTGCCGGATTCAACCTCAAAAACCGCCGCGCCATTTTCCATTCGCAGAAAATTCACGCCTTCCACCGCGTTCGCTGGCTGACTCGACTCGGTGACGGCTTCAACGCGATTTGCCGGAACATAGACGGTCGCCGTGCTGTTCGGCGGCACGGTGATTTGCCAATCAAAACTGCCGCCTTTGCGCTGCCAGTGGCTGACAATTTTTCCATACGGTGAAACGTGCGTGGCCTTGACCCACTGCAAATCACCGACCAGTTGCGGACGCATGACGATGTGCTTGAAGCCGGGCAATGTTGGATCGGGCTGGATTCCCGCCAGCGATTCGTAAAGCCAGATCACGAAATCACCCACGAGCATAACGTGGTTTCCGGAATTCATCGCGGGATCGGCGGTGTTGCCGTTCCACAATTCCCAGATCGTCGTCGCGCCGTTCGCCACCATGTAGCCCCAGCTCGGATACGTTTTTTGCGTGGCGATGGTGTAGGCCAAGTCGCCCTGACCGCTGGCCGTGAGCGTGCGCATCAGCCATTGCCCGCCGATGAGTCCCGTGCCGACGTGGCTTTTCGTCTCATTGACAATCTTGTCCGTCAACCGGCCTTGCACGCGGGCCAATTCGCCGGTCGGCACTAAACCAAATGCCAGCGGAAGAACGCACGCAGTCTGTGCGCCGTTGCCGTAATAACCGAGTTGCGGGTTGAAATGTTTCGCGTTCAAGGCCGCCCGCAATTCCGTCGCCCTTTGCGCGAAACGTTCTTGATCGCCCGCTTTGCCCAGCAAGGTTGCGTAGCGCGTCATCAAATCCAGATCGTGAATCAAATAACTGGTGGCCAGAATTTCCCGATGCGTTTTGCGCTGCGGGTCTTTGGAATGAATCAGCTTCGCATCCTCCGGCGGCACGCACCAATCGCCGTATTTATCTTTTCCGATGATGCCGTTCGTCACGAAGCCGCTCATGTAATCCACCCACAACGCCATGCTGTCGTAATGCCGCGCCACGGTCCGAACATCGGCGTATTGATCTAGCAACATTCCCGGAATCATCACCGTGCAACTCGGCCAGGTGACGTTGTCCGAATAGATCGGCCAGTAAGCCGGGCAAACATCCGACACGCTGCCGCTCGGCTTTTGCGCGTCCGCCATGTCCTGCACCCACTTGCTGTAAAGCGCGGCGATGTCGAATAGATAACTTTCGCCGCGACATTCCGCCGAGCGATCACCAAGCCAGGCCTGTCGCTCGTCGCGTTGCGGGCAATCCGTGGGAAAGCTGCGATAGTTGCCGAGAATGCCCCAGCGGACGTTGCCAAGAATCTGATTCAACAACTCGTTCGATGAACTCCATTCACCAGTGCTGGCGATGTCATCGTGAACCACGCAGCCCTCCAAGTCAGTCAACGTCGGCCGTCCCGGATAACCCTTCACTTCCACAAAGCGAAATCCGTGATAGGTGAAACGCGGCTCGTAAGTTTTCGTGCCGCCGCCCTTCAACGTATAATTATCAGTCACCCGCGCCCCGCGAATGTTGTCGAGATACAGCGTGCCATCCGGTTTCAAAGTTTCGGCGAACCGCAAACTCACCGTCGTCCCGGCTGCGCCGCGCACTTTGAGCCGACACCAGCCGACCATGTTCTGACCGAGATCGTAAATGAACACGCCGGGTTTTGCTTCGGTAACGGACAGCGGCTTGCGCGTGGCGGTGATGCGGATGGGATTAATCATTGGCGCAACGAGTTGGCCGTCAGGCGCAGAAACCAAATCCGCCGCCTGCCAATCTGCGTCCTTGAATCCAGCACGATTCCAGCCGGGCATTTCTTTGCGCGCATCATAATTCTCGCCGTCGTATTCGTTGTTCGCGGTGATTGGTCCGTTCGTCGTCAGTTTCCAAGACGCATCACTTACGACGGTTTCGCGCGAGCCATCGGTGTAAGTGATTTCCAGTTGCAGCAATAATTTCGGATAGCCGTAATTCGCCGTGCCACTCGGCACCTTGCTGCGCGGCGCGTAAAAACGTCCATTGCCCAGCCACACTCCGAGCGCGTTCGCACCGGAGCGCAACTGCGACGTCACGTCTGCCGTCACATAGAAAACGCGCTTCGTGTAATCCGTCAAACCGGGCGACAACACGGCGTCGCCCGCTTTCGCGCCGTTGACATAAAGCTCCGACAAGCCGAGTCCGCTGTAATAAACCGTCGCGCGAGCGATTGGTTTGGCGATGGAAAATTCTTTCCGCAACATCCGCGCAGGCAGCGGACGCATTTCATTGGTCGTGGCTACTGGCTCGTCGTGACCAATCCATTTTCCCTGCCAGTCAGTCGGCGCGAGCAAGCCCATCGAGAAGCTCGCAGGTTTGCTCCACGCCGAATACTGACCGTCTTTATCCCAGACTCGCACCTGCCAGAAACATTCTTGCCGCGAACCGAGCGGCGAACCGGCATAGGCGACATGGATGGATTGGTCGCTGACAATTTTGCCGCTTTCCCAAAGATCCGCGTCAGCGTGGCGCAATTTGTCCGCGCTGCTCGCCACGCGGATTTCGTAAGCCGTCTGTCGCTGGCCGCGCTGGTTTGAATTGAGCTGCCAAGCGAGCTGTGGCTCGCGCACATCAATGCCCGACGGATTCACGAGCGATTCGCAGCGCAGATTTTCCACGCGCGCGGCTTGATGGTTAGAGCGCGTGCTGACGCAGGCGGTGAACGTAAGCGCCAGTAGAGCGAGCGCGATGGGAATTGTTTTCATAAAATTAATGCGACGGGAAATCAGTGGACTTCAAAATACGAATTTGGCCGATGCCGAGCGTGCCGCGTTCGGTGAGACCAGTCGCGGGTTCGATGCGAAGGCGGGTGATGTCGCCGCGCCAGTTGGCTTCGAGGCCGAGTGCGCAATCGTATTCGCGCAACTCGGAATCATTCGCCACGAGCGGAATCCACGTGGAGCGCGTCGGATCAAACGATTCGCCTGCGCTCGCCCAAAAGACCCGCGCCAATCCCGCGCTTGTGCCGTTGCGTAACTGAAACGCGAGTGTTTGTTTGTTATTCGCCGTCACAGGCTTCGTGGGTGCGAGTTCAAACGCCGCGCCGGGTTTGGTGATTTGTGTGGTCATAATGTTTGTCTCCCGCTGGATGATTTCCAAGCCAGTCAGATTTTGCCACGCCAGTTTGCCAGAACTTGTCGGCTTAAACAAAACAATGCCGCCGGGTGCGGTGAAGGGCAACGCAGGCTGCGGTGATTCGCGGCGCGTGAGAAACACGGGTTCAACGCCGCGCTCGCCAGTCAAAACAACGGCGGATGAATCGCTGTTCGTGACGACGAGTTCGATTTGATAATTGGCAGCGGTCTGCGGCTCGAACCAGAGCGGCGTCGGTTGGTTGCTCTTGAGCGTCACGGCTTGTTCGGTGATGACGGATGACCAGCCAGTGCCGGGCAAATCTCGTCGAAGCCGGGCGGTGACGACGGTAGTGCTGCTGGCTGCGAGGTTCAGGCGCACTCCGAAGAATGGTTTGTCCGCCGCGAAGTCGAAGGATTTGTTCGGGACAACTTTTTCGTCATGTTGAAATTGTTTTGCCGCGTCCGCTTCAGCGTAGCGCCACGCGCGGAATGCCAGCGAGCCATCGTCGGCGCGATACCAGCCGACCGAACCCGTGGGCTGGCTCAATTCGATGCGGTAGCGCGAGCAATTCGCTTCCGTCACAACGGGCAGCTCGAACCAATCTTTGTCGGCAGGCAGCGCGTATTCTTTGTCGCTGACCAACTTTTCGCCGCTTGCAGTCAGCGCAAAAACACGACCGCGCAAACCGTTGGCTTCAAGGCTGCCGGTCCAGAGCGGCACGGCGACAAAGTTCAACGGCTGTCCGGCGGCAATTTCAATTTCGCGACTGAGAACATTCGTCAAAACTTCGTGTGCCGCCGCTGGTTCGCTCGCGGCAAGCAATGTGCGTTGCCATTCGCGGGCGGGGACGAAATTCATTTCCACATTCGCGATGAATTCCGCGCCGTCGCCCAGATCATTGATGACGATGTCCGCGTGATCATCTTCACCGCTGTTGCGTGAGCTGCGACACCAATCCGGTTGCGCGAACGTCGTCGTGCACCACTGGCCGCTGCCGGTTTTCTGGACGACGCCGAGATTTTGCCACGCGCGAGTGGTCTGATTGAGGAGGTTGATCTCAAATTTATCCGTGCCTTCGTCGAGGTATTGCACGGACAGCACAACGCTGTTCATGCCGTGGTATTGCTGGCGGTCGTCCACATCAAAAATGATTTGTGGATTGCCGGGACTGGTGGCGGCGCACTTTTCGCCAAGGCGATTCGTGTAGATGACCTCTGCGTTGGCGTCCTGAAATTGGCGCAGACCGAGCCAGAGATTGCGATACTCCAGCGGCGCGGGCAGGTGATCGTAGCGCAACGACGTGTCGCCGAGGCGGCAGTAAAATCGGCTGATGAGCGGACGGCCCATTTGCTCAGTCAACCAACGGAGGTATTGATGAACAGGGCTAGCCACGATGTCGCTGCCGTAGAGAAAAAGCAAATCCGCGCCGTCAATCATCCCGCGATTCAGAAATGAAATGGGATGTCCGCCGCCTGGACCGGGACGCGCAATCTGGCCGCCGGTTTCCAGCGTGAGCGTGACGCCGGGCGTGAAGCGGTAGCGATTCCACAGATAGCTGGCGCTGGCCGGGTGATCCCACATGTCCCATTTTTCGCTCAAGCCATTTTGTTTGAGACCAATGCCGCGCGCGACCGCGGCTTGCGCGACGCGACGATAAACCCAATCGGGATTATTTTTTTCATAGAGGCCGTAAGCGAGGCAGACGCGCAACGGTTTATTGGGCAGCAACCGGCGATAGAGATCGAAACAATCGGTGATGCGCGCGAGGTATTTCTCCGGCGTGAAACCGCGCGCGAGCCATTGCTCGTCGAGTCCGCCATACACATCGTCGTCGAGAATGGTTTCCTCCCAGCGGCCAAAACCGCCGACGCTGATTGTGCCGACGGCGGGATTGTCGCCGTAACGCTGGGCGAACGCGGCGATGAAGTTGGCCCATTTTTCCTGAAAGACCGGGTTGAAATAATCCGGGAAACAAGTGACGCGGTCGCTCCAGCGGATCCATTTCAAATCATCAATGACGACTTGGCCCGGCCCGACGACGCTGATTTCCACATCGCAATGATCTTCCCAAAGAAAGGCGGGATAATGAAATACCTGCGGGCCAGATTTACCCGCCGGAAGGTTCAGCGAGCGTTTGTCGAGGACGTTGAATGGCGCGGCGCGATTGATGAGGCGATAACGGAGGGTCACATCGGTGAGAGCGCGGTAATTTAATTCAAACAAATATCCCTCGCCGCGTTGAAGCGCGAAATCAGGCGCGTGATTGCGAAGGCCGTTGGGCGAATTAGTTTCGCTGCCCGTGAGCAATAGTGAGGCGCGACCGCCGATGACTTGTTTTTTGTCACGGGTGATCTCTGCGCCATCGCGGAGTTCCCAATCGCGGTTGGCTCTTTCAAAGTTGTTGGTGTGAATCATTGGCACACCTTCGAGACGAATAAGGTTGAGGTTGTCGAGCGCGAGTGTGCCCGGGCCATCGTAGCCGAAATGAATTTGGGCATCGGCGAACGGCGGCATCTGCACGGTGAAGGAGTGACTGGCGAGATTCGTCGCGGTGGCGGTGAAGGTCAGGCGATTCGTGGAATGGCCGAGGGCGCTGGAGATTTCCACCCAGCAGGTGACAGGTTGTGAGGCGCGATAATCAAATTCCACGGCGTAAAACCCAGCGGCATCGAGGTGGTATTCTGCATTCAACGCGCAGAGAAATTTTCTCCCGGCACTGGCGTTGACGCTGTTGATGGAAGCATTTCCGCCAACGACTAAAGCAGAAATTTCCGTGCGTTGGCCGTCTGCGCCGAGAACGTAATCGCCGAGATTCGTTTCGCAATTCGTCCAATGCCCGCGTCCGATGCGGCGGACGTGATAGCGATCAAACAGCCATTGTGGCGCGATGAAGGGCGAGTTGTGCGCGGTGCCGAGGCGGATGTCCAAGCGTTTGCCGCCGCGCTGCCACGCGGCGATTTCCTCATCCACGCGCGACCAATCATAGACGCCTTCTTCGGGTTCGAGATCATTCCACCAAAAAATTCCCTCCGCGCCTGCGACAACCGGGTCGTGCAAGTCAGACTGCGGGCGGTGTGTTTCTTTCGGCTCGTAGAAGTGAATGACACCGTGGTCGGGAGCTGCGGGCAAGGCATCGCCCGCCAGCACGCAACGGCTGGCGAGAACGAAAAATATAATAGCTCGAACCATCATTGCCTTGGTTGATTGAACGCAGCGTAATGCACGGAGGGCAGCTTGATTCTCAATAGGCCGGATAGGCGACGCGATAAAAACGGTTCGTGGGCGACACGCTTTCGCTGAATTCCCAGACGCCGATGCCGAAGCCTAAGTTATTATTCGTCGGCGCGAGATGATTGGATTTTTTAGTCCAAGCGGCGGGCAGCATGGCGGTGGCTTCGACGGTGTAGTTGAAGCCGGGATAGCCAAGATAGCGCACGACAAATTGTCCGTTGGTGATGATCGGCCCGTAAGCCACGGTCGGCGCGACGGCACTGGCGGGAATCACGGTCACGGTGAACGAACAGGTGTTGGTGTTGAGGCTGGCATCGTAGGCGATGCAATTGACGGTGTTCGTGCCGGGCGCAAACAGCGAGCCGCTGGCCGGCGTGCAAATCACGGTGGGGCTGGCATCGCAGGCATCAGTCGCGGTCACGGTGAAGCTGACGTTTTCGCCTGAAAGATTCGTGGTGACGATCAGAATGTTGGTCGAGCAGGTGAGGCTGGGCGCGATGGTGTCCACGACAACGACGGTGCGGGTGTTAGTGGCGGAGTTGCCGCTGGAATCGGTGGCGACGTAGCGAATGAGATAACTGCCGGGAGAATTTGTATTCAACGAGCTGAAGACGGTTACGCCAAGACTGCCCGCGCACGCATCGCTGGCGGTCGCGCCGGGATCAGTGAATGCGGTGTGGCATTGATTGGTGAGCGGATTGCCGCCGAGCAAGGTGACCACGGGAGCCAGCGTGTCCACGACGGTGAGCGTGCCGAAGTTTGTCACGAAACCGGAACTGTTGCTGGCGACCACGGTCCAATTTCCGTTTTGCGCCGAGGTCAAACTGCTTACGGTGAGCGTGGCGTTGGTCGCGTTCGCAATCGCGTTGGTGCTGTTGTTATACCACTGCAACGTCGGTGTCGGCGTGCCGGTGAAATTCGCGGTGAACGTCACGGTGCCGCTGCATTGGCCATTGGTGCTGGTCGGCGAAACAGCCACAGCGAGCGGCGCGATGCTGGCGAAGCCGCTCTGGCTGCCAGTCCACAGCGGAACGCCGCGCGGTTCGATGGCATTCGTAGCGGCGAGAATAGCGGTGGCTCCATTCATATTGCCGCTGTTCCAAGTGAGGCGATACACGGGGCCGTTGGTGGAGGGGATCAGGCTGACGGAACTGGGTTGGCTGCTGGCGGTGCCCTGGCCCGCGCCGCTCAAGGTGTAGTTCGCCACGTTGAACACGCCGCCGGTGGCGAGCATCGGTTGATTGAAACGCAAGTCGAGTATGCGCGGCGAAACGGCGGTGACGGACGCGAGATACGGCGCAGACTGCGCGGTGAAGGAATCAATCGCCATCGTCGAACCGGTGGTGTCCGTCGGATCGAGCCGCCATTTCGTGATGACGCCGCGATACTTGGCGGACTGGCTCATGTCCACGATGTAATCGCGCATCACGCCGTCGGGGATGATGGTGAAGGTCGCGGTTTTGTCGCCGGTGAACGTTGGGTCAGTTTCCGTTTGGAAGAAAACTTGGGCGAGGGTTCCCGCCGTCTGGCTCATGCGAACTAAAACCCAGCGGCGTTCACGCGTGTTGACCCACGTCGCGGCGCTTTCGGCATACGGATCGCCGCCCGTTGAGGTGCCGACGAGTGCGCCGCCACTCGCAGTGAAACCAGACCATTGATTTGAATTGCCCCAGCCTTCGACGGAACTGGTGAAGTTCCAGAGCGTGGGGCGTCCGCTGACCGCGGAGTAAAGCACCGAAGTGCGCGTGGTGCTGCCGCCGGTATAGCCGGCGAATAGCGAAGCGTTGTCATAGATGCCGGGCGTGCCGATGACGTTGGCCGCGCCGCGATAGACGCCGTTGTTGTTAAACGAACCACTGCTACTGACGTTGCCGCGTAATTCAACATTCTCCGTCGAGTTCAGGGGGCTGCGCGCATTGTTCCAAAAAGTGTTGTCATTGATCGCCATGCCGGTGTTGCCCGCGATAGAACTTAATAGGAGCAAGCCCGCGCCGTCGTTGTCGTGAATGACATTGTTGGTGAACGTGATTTTATCCGTGTTGCCTTCGTAATCAAAGCCGACCCCGTCGTGTTCAGTGGCGACGCGTTTGTTGCCGGCAAATTCGCAGTTGAAGATGCTGACGTTCGTGCTGTGCTGGATGAAGCCCGCCGTGGTGCCGGTGGCGTAAAAATTGGTGCCGCCCAGCCAGGTGTCCACGCGTTGCACCAGTCCGCCATTAACGAAGAAGAAGGCGAACGAGCCGGCCTCGCAACCCGTCACCCACGAATCTTCAAACTTCACATTGGTGAACCGACTTTTGGAGTAGGGCGGAAAGTAAAAGTTCATGCTCAAGCCCTGGCTAACATCTTTAAAGCCGCAGTGCGTGACGGACAAATCATCGAGGATGGGCGTGTTGGTCGCGATGCCCGGCGTGGGAATATTGCCGCCAACCCAAACGCCCGTGCCCCACGAGAGTTCAAACGGCGACACCACGGTGACGCTGCCGTCCGCCGCGCTCCACTTCGTATTCATGTTCTGAAAATTACAGCAGGTCACGACGACGTTGGTGTTGCGAAACATTGCGCCCGTGCCGTCAGTGCTGCCGCCGGTGTAGCGGAGATAAACGCCAATTTTAGCATCACGACAATCCATGCCTTCGATGCGGACATAGGAAGGATTTTCCCACTGGATGCAAGGGGCGTTGGTGAAATTGCGCCCCGTGATGAGCGGACTCGCGCCATCGCCGTAAGCCGTCAACGTGATGGGATTGCCGGGCAAACCTTTGCCGGTGAGACGAAGCATTTGATTCGTCCAAGTATCGCCGCGCTTCAAATTAACGGTGGTGCCAGCACCGAGAAATAGCCCGTCCAAATTGGTGAACGTCGCCCAAGCCGTGGCCGGACTGCGGCCGGAAGCAGAATTATTTCCGCCGCTGGCACTGACGTAGTAAGCGGGAATCACCGGCGCACCCGTCGCCGTCACAACCGCGCTGGGGCCGAAGGGCGCGGCGGGCAACAGCCGGACGTAATCCACCTCGGCGTATTCGCTGGAACTGTTTGCGTAGAGTGTTTGAAAACCCTGTGCAGAGTTCAACGTCGCGCCGCCGCCATTCGTCCAGTTGTTGCCATAGGTCGGCGGGTTGGTGAGATTGAGCGTTATGGTTTGGTAGGAGCCATTCGCCACCGTGCCGAGTAATTGAATGCCACCATTCGCGTAGCCGGAGGGATTGCTCAGATAATTCCAGTAAATCAAATTCGGATTGCTGGTGCTCACCTGACGCAACCGGGTTTCCAGTTTGACGAAATGCCGCGAGCCAATAACGCGGAACGGGCGCGACATCGCCACGCTGCCGACGGCACTGGCATTCATCCGCAACGTGCCGGGATTGGTGGCGAGCAAAGTGGTGTTAGCGCTGGCCGACCATTCCGCGAAGTCCCCGGCGGTTTCAAACTCCCAGCGCAACGCTTCCGTCAGACGGACGGAATCCACTTCCACGGAATCATTAGTGGCGCAGCCGGGGATGTAGATATTGATATTGATCGGCGCGGTGCCATCGAGCCAGCACGTCGCCGCGCCGGTGTGATCAATGCCGAGATCGAACACGAGGGTTTGAAAATTTGTGTTCGGGGAAAGTGTAAAAGTATTCGCAATCGTGGAACTCGCATCATCGCCGCCGCCCACCACGCCATTCGTTCCCGCCGTTTGCATTATTACGCTGCCGGTCCGTGAGCCGCTGCCTTGAAAACGCACCCGCACCTCCAAAGCCCGCGCCCGCGTGCGAATCTGGCCGTCGCCGTAGAGATTGATGGACATATCCGTGCCCGTGGAATTGGTCTGCTTCCAAGTGCCGTTGCTGACCACCGATGCATCACCCGCCAAAGCATTCCAGCCTTCAACGTTGCCCGCCGTATTAAAATTCCAAACCTGCCCAGCAATCGCATAAAATTGATCATTCGACGACGTGCCGATGTTGGGAATACTGAACTGACCAAAAGCCGTCGTCGTGTAAGCACCAACGGAAGTTCCATTCTTGAACAACTCCACCGAAGCCGAAGCTGGCCCGCCACTGCCCGTCACCGTGACCGCCGCACCCACGCCAATCGGATCCAACACCAGCGTCTGCGCGCCCGCCAAACTGGAATATAAACAGATCAATCCGGCGCACAAACCGCAGGCAAACTTCCCAGCCGATAACCGAAGTTGGGCGACTAAAAACACGGCGGGTAATTTCATGCCGGTAAAATAGCCCGATCGCCCACTTTCTGCACTACCCTTAAACGGGGGTAATCCAGCCATTTATTCAAATCGTTGGTCGCTACTGGCTTTTTCATTTTGCAACATGATTACGTTTTTCATGAGTTTATGAAAACGGAGTTGCGAATTTCCGTCAAAGATTATCGCCGGAATAATACTTAAAAGAATTCGCTCCGGTGCCGTTCACCCGCAGCCGCCGGTCACGGGAGAAGTTCAGCCAGATTTTTTAGACAGAATTAATAGAATGGACAGGATTGAATTCTGATAATTTTGTAAATTCTGTCTAAAAGTTTTTCACCGCCGCTGAATCTGGATTTCTTTCGCGGTTGGTTTCTGGTTTATTCACGGCATGGACGCCGCCCCGTTGCCGACATTGCCACCGCTCACCGCCAGCACGCTTTACCTGGTGGCCACGCCCATCGGCAATCTGGAGGACATCACGCTCCGCGCGCTCCGCGTCTTGCGCGAGTGCGATGTGGTGGCTGCTGAGGACACGCGGCGCAGCGGACAGTTGCTAAAACATTTCGGCATCAGCAAACCGTTGTTGAGCTATTTCCAATTCAACGAGGCGAAGCGCAGCGAGGAAATCATCGAGCGTCTCCGGCGCGGCGCGAAAGTTGCGCTCGTCACGGACGCGGGCAGTCCCGGCATCAGCGATCCGGGCGAACGCGTGGTGAAGGCGGCGATCGCCGCGGGGTTTCGCGTGGAAGCGGTGGTCGGCGCGTGCGCGCTCGTTGGCGCGCTCACGGCGAGTGGGCTGCCGACGGAGGAATTTCATTTCGTCGGTTTTCTTCCGCACAAGTCGGGGCAGCGGAGAAATAAATTGGAAGCGTTGAAAAAGACTGAAGGCACTTTGGTTTTCTATGAATCGCCGTATCGCATCGAGAAACTGCTGGGTGAACTGAACGAAGTTTACCCTGACCGGGACGTGGTGCTGGCGCGGGAGTTGACAAAGAAGTTCGAGGAATTTCTGCGCGGCAAACCGGCTGAATTACTGGTTATTACCCAGAAACGCAGCTTGAAGGGGGAGTTCGTGGTGTTGGTGGCGGGAGCGGCCTGATGGTGACGGCTCTGGCTTCCTTCTCCCCTCCGAGGGGAGCGGGAGAAAACTGCACAGATCGCACGCAAAAGTTCCGCAGAATTCCCCCTGACTTATGAAAAGCCTGTGCTACTTTGTCGAACATTCACCGTGCAAATCCGTCCGCTGACAACGCCGTTGTTTTTTGTCCTGCTGTGCTTGCTTGCCTTGCCGTCGTTTTCCATCGCCGCGTCGAAGCCGCTTTCGTCCGGCCACGTTCCAGAGATTGTTAAACAAAAGAAAGCCGCGTTGATTGGGCGCGTGGCGGGCACGAACGAACTTCACCTCGCGCTCGCACTGCCGTTGCGTGATGCGGCCGGTCTGACGAACTTGCTGCGCGACATTTACAACCCGGCCAGCCCGCAGTTTCATCATTACCTCACACCACCTGAATTTGCGGCGCGCTTCGGTGCGACATCGGCGGACTACGCGACGGTGCTGAACTTTGCGAAAACGAATGGCCTGAAAATCACCGCCACGCATCCCAACCGTTTGCTGGTGGAGGTGACGGGAAAAGTTTCCGACGTGGAGCGCGCGTTTCATCTGCGGCTGAATTCCTTCCGCCACCCGCGCGAGTCGCGAAATTTTTTCGCGCCGGACGCCGCGCCGACGGTGGATGCCGCGCTGCCGTTGTTCCAAGTGAGCGGGCTGGATGATTTTTCACCGCCGCAGCCAAATTTAAAAGTTAACCCGGCATCGCTGAATGGAATTTTTTCCCCGCAAGGCGGCTCTGGCCCGACCAATTTTTTTTATGGCATTGCCAGCTTCATGGGTAACGATTTTCGTCAGGCCTACGCACCCGGCACGACGCTGACGGGCGCGGGGCAAAGCGTGGCGCTGGTGCAGTTTGATGGTTTTTACGCGGAGGATATAACGAATTATGCGAGCGGGATTGGTCTCACGAACACGCCCTTCACCATCGTGCCGGTGAATGGCGGCGTCGGTTCGCCCGGCGGCGGCAACGTGGAAGTCGCGCTCGACATCGAGATGGTGCTGGCGATGGCGCCGGGTATCTCAAATATCTTCGTCTATGAAGCGCCGAATCCGAGCCCCTGGGTGACGATGTTAAGCCAGATTGCGAATGACAATTTTGCGAAGCAGGTGGGCTGCTCTTGGGGCGGTGGCGGGCCGGATGCGGCGGCGGAACAAATTTTCCTCCAGATGGCCGCGCAAGGGCAGTCATTCTACAACGCCACCGGCGACTCGGCGGCGTTCACCGGGTTGATTCCTTTTCCGTCGGAAAGCCCAAACATCACGCAGGTGGGCGGGACGACGCTCACGACGGATAGCAGTGGAGATTACGTTTCTGAAACGGTGTGGAACCAAGGTGGCGGGCTGGGGAGCAGTGGCGGCATCAGCCCCTCCGTCGCGTTGCCTGCCTGGCAGCTGGGCCTCGACATGACGACGAATCACGGCTCGACAACGCTGCGGAATATTCCTGACGTGGCGCTCACGGCGGACAATGTCTATATCATCTACAACAACGGCACGCCGGCCTTCGCCAGTGGCACGAGCGTGGCCGCGCCGTTGTGGGCGGCTTTCACGGCGCTGGTCAATGAACAGTCCGCGCAACTCGCACAACCGCCGGTGGGTTTTTTGAATCCGTCGCTTTACGCCCTGGGTCGCGGGACAAATTACGCGGCGAGCTTCCATGACATTACCACGGGCAACAATACCAATGCTGCCAGTCCAAATAATTTTTATGCCGTGCCCGGTTTCGACCTCGCAACCGGCTGGGGGACGCCGGGCGGAACCAATTTAATTAACGCGCTGACCACGCCGGATAATTTGCACCTGCTGCCGCCGACGGTTTTTTCCGCGAATGGATTGCTTGGCGGGCCGTTCACGCAAAATAATTGGAGTCTGGTGCTTTCCAATTCCGGCGCGGCCAGCCTCGATTGGTCGCTGGGCAATTTGCCCGCTTGGCTTTCCATTTCCGCCGTCGCCGGAACGTTGGCGGCAAACGGCTCGACTAACCTGACGCTGCAATTATCCGGCGCGGAAAATTTGCCGCTCGGTCACTATCTCGCCGGGTTGCTCGTGACGAACTTGAACCAGTCGCGCGTGCAGGTTGCCACGGTGCGATTAATCGTCGGCCAGTCCATCGTGGAAAACGGCGGCTTTGAGACGGGTGATTTTACCGCGTGGACATTGGCCGGCAACACCGTCATCAGCAACTACGTCTTCAACGCCGTCACCCCGGAAAATATTTTTCCCGGCGTCGTGCATTCGGGAAATTACGGCGCGTTCCTCGGCGAAGGTGGCTTTCTCGCCACGCTCACGCAGGATTTGCCGACGATCTCAAACCAACTTTATCAACTCTCGTTCTGGTTGAATAATCCCGGTTCCGGCAGTGGGCAACAATTCATCGCCCGCTGGGACGGCACGAACGTGCTCAACTTGCCCAGCCCGCCGGTGATTGCGTGGACGAACTTTCAATTCCTCGTCACCGCGCCCGGCACAAACACACAACTGCGGTTTCTGGCGCGCAACGACCCGAATTATTTTGGCTTCGACGACGTGGCCGTCACACCCGTGCCGCCGGTGGTTTTCTCCGGCGCGAATGTCAGCGGCGGTGATTTACGGCTCGCGTGGAATTCGCTGGCGGGATTGAAATATGAAATCCAGATTACGACCAACCTGTCGCCGGTGAACTGGCAAAGCCTGGCCACCCTCACCGCGATGACAAATGTTTCCAGCTATGCGAACACGAATATTTTGAACACGGCGAGCCAGCAATTTTACCGGCTCGTGCTGCTGCCGTGATCGCTAAAAATTTTCGTAACCGTCGGCGCCCTTTCTGCCTCTGACTCGAAAACAATTTTACATCAACCATGAACCAGTCTTTCCCCCGCCGCACTTTTCTCAAGACCGCGTTGCTCGCCGGCACCGCGCCGCTGATTCTGCCCTCTGGTTTGTGGGCGGCGGACACCGCCCCTAGCAAACAATTCACGCTCGGCTTCATCGGCGTCGGCAAACAGGGTAACGGACTGCTCGGCGCGATGTTGCCGCGCCAAGATGTCCGCGTGCTGGCGGTGTGCGAAGTGGACGCCACGCGCCGCGACCACGCTAAAAAGCGCGTCGAGGAGCAATACGCCAAGGAAAAAACTTCCGGCACTTACCAAGGCTGTGATGCCTGCAACGATTTTCACGACGTGCTCGCGCGGAAGGACATTGACGCCGTGGTCATCGCCACGCCGGATCACTGGCACGCGCTCATTGCCATCGCGGCGGCCAAGGCGGGCAAGGACATTTACTGTGAGAAACCGATGGCGCACACCGTCCGCGAAGGCCGCTCAATGGTTGAGGTGGTTCGCAAAAAAAAGGTCATTTTCCAAGTCGGCTCCATGCAACGTTCGATGGGCGAATTCCGCGCCGCCTGCGAACTCATCCGCAACGGTGTCATTGGCCACGTCGCGAAAGTGGATGTCGCCGTCGGCGGTGGCCCGCCGGTGTTTTGTGACCTGCCGGAAGAAGCTGCGGAGCCGGGACTGGACTGGGACTTGTGGCTTGGACCCGCGCCGGTGCGGCCATACAACTCCATCTTAAGCCCGCGCGGAATGCCGGATCATTTTCCACAATGGCGGCAGTATCGCGAATACGGCGGCGGCAAGGTGGCGGACTGGGGTGCGCATCATTTTGACATCGTGCAATGGGCGTTCGGCTGTGACACGGGCGGGCCGGTGGAATTTTTTCCCACGACCGATCCGCAGGCGCAGTATGGCGTGAGCTGGCGCTATGAGAACGGCGCGGTGGTCACGCATCAATCAGGCAACGGCATTACGTTCTACGGCGATCAGGGGAAAATTTATGTCAACCGGGGCAAGTTCCAGCTCTGGCTCGGCGACCAATTAAAATCCGAAACGATGGATGATTATTCGTCGTTGCTAAAAGAACTGTTACCCCAGAACGCCGTGCGGCTTTACCGCAGCACAAATCACATCACCGACTGGATCAAAAGCATGGCCTCGCGCAAAATGCCGTGTTGCGACGTGGAAACCGGCCATCGCTCCGCCACGGTCTGCAATCTGGTAAACATGGTTTATTTCAGCGGCAAAGGTTTGAAATGGAATCCGAAGAAAGAAAAATTTGCCGACAGCACCGGGGACAAAAGCTGGCTCACGCGCGAATACCGCGCGCCGTGGAAGCTGGTGTGAGGCTTTCTCCCTCTCCCCTAGGAGGGGAGAGGGCCGGGGTGAGGGGGTGTCAAAATGGGTGACACGCTCAAATCGCTTGAATCTCCTCGCAATAATTTCACCCCTCATCCTCAATCCTTCTCCCCTCCGAGGGGAGAAGGAAGCCGCAACCGCACTGCTCAAACGCCTTTGAAATTCGCCGACTGTTTTAGAAACTTTTTCGGATTCTGGAAAATCACCTGATCAATCGCGGCGGCGACGTGTCCGCGCTTCTTCATTTCCAGCGCCGTTTTCGGCACGGCCAGTGGATCGCTCACGCCCCAATCGCAGGCGCTGTTCATCCACACGCGCTCGCCGCCGTAATTCTCGACCATGTCAATGGCGCGGGCGGCGGTGCATTTGGATTCCGGATAGAGTGTCATGCCCGCCCAGAAACCCGCGTCCAGCGCGAGGTCGATGGTGTGTTCCTCGACGTGATCGATGATGACCCGCTCGGGCTTGATGCGTTTGTCGCTCTTCAGGGCATCCACGATCAGCCGCGTGCCTTTGAGTTTGTC
>JANOBC010000182.1:0-4327 GCA_031411455.1 Limisphaerales bacterium | reverse complement strand
CAGACTCGGTTATTCTCTTTCATTCCTGTTCGCGTGTTTCACGTCCTTTGTCGTTCAACCTAGTGTTTGTTTGCTTGGTTTCAGCCTCCGCTTTGTGTTTATTTCCTGCCGCATGTCCATGGAAGATACCAACTCACTCATCGAACAACGCAAAGCCAAGCTCGCCGCCCTTAAGAGCAAGGGCATTGACCCGTTCCAAAACAAGTTCACGCCCGACAGCCAATGCAACGACGCCCGCAGCGGCTTCGACACCGGCACACTGCCCGAAGGCCATCGCGTCTCCGTGGCGGGTCGCGTCACGGCGCATCGGGACATGGGCAAGTCCATCTTCATTGACGTGCGCGATCAATCCGGACGCATCCAGTGCTACGCGCAAAAGCAGGCGTTGGGCGACGAGCAGTTCGACATCTTCAAACATCTCGACCTCGGTGATTTCGTCGGCGCGACGGGCACGTTGTTCCGCACCAAGACCAACGAGCCGAGCCTCAAGCTCGAAGCGTTCACCATTCTCGCCAAGGCGCTGCGTCCGCCGCCCGCCAAGTGGCACGGGCTGGAGGACACGGAGATTCGTTATCGCCAGCGTTACCTCGATCTCATCGGCAATCCCGACGTGAAGGAAGTTTTCCTCAAGCGCAGCGCCATCGTGCATGAGATTCGCGCGTTCTTTCACAGTCGCGGTTACGTGGAAGTGGAGACGCCCGCGATGCAGGCGATTCCCGGCGGCGCGGCGGCGCAACCGTTCAAGACCTTTCACAACGCGCTCGGCTGCGAATTTTATCTGCGCATCGCGCTGGAGCTTTACCACAAGCGCCTGCTCGTCGGCGGCATTGACAAGCTGTTCGAGATCGGCAAGAACTTCCGCAACGAAGGCCTCTCGCGCCGGCACAACCCCGAATTCACGATGCTCGAAGCGTATCAAGCGTTCGGTGATTACGCGACGATGATGGAAACGGTGGAGTCGCTCATCAAACACGTCGCGCAAAAAGTCCTCGGCACGCTCGTCATCGAATTCAAGGACGCCGAAGGCAAAGTCACCCGGACGATTGACCTCACGAACTGGCGTCGCGCGAAATACAACGACCTCATCAAAGAAAAAGCCGGTGCGGATTGGTTCACCATTTCCGCCGCCGAACGCCGTCAAAAAGCGCACGACATGGGTGCGGAAATCGGCAAGGAGTTCGAAGATTTTGAAGTCACGAACGCCGTGTTCTCCAAATTCATCGAGCCGACGCTTATTAATCCTACGTTCGTAACGCATCTGCCCAAGGAACTCGTGCCGCTCGCCAAGCTTTCACCTGATGACCCGACGACCGTTGAAGTATTTGAGTGCTGTATCAACGGTCAAGAAATCTCACCGGGCTACACAGAACAAAACGACCCGATTGCCCAGCGCACAACGCTGGAACATCAGGCGGGTGGTGAGCAACAAAAACTTGATGAAGATTTCTTGGTTGCCCTTGAACATGGAATGCCTCCGGCTGGCGGAATTGGAATCGGAATTGACCGGCTTTGCATGATGTTGCTGGGACAAGAAAGCATCCGTGATGTGATTCTGTTTCCGCAGTTGAAGCCAAAATGAATTGGTTCAAAAAGAACAAGCACGAAGCAGTTCTTGAGCGTTGCAATTTTAATTTAGCAGCGCGAGAGATAGCCAATTTTTTGCAATTGTCGAATCAAATGGCAAAAGCTGAAGGCGGTTACTATTGCTATAAGAAGGAGTTCATAGAGGGCTGGGAAAAATTTGCCCCCAATCCTTGTTATGAAACGGCCAAACAATTTTTGAATGATGCACCAGAATATGAATCGGTTATTTTAGATTTCTTTTCAGGTTCTTGTCCCGGCGGTAAATTTTATTTGGCTGGAATAAATTCCTCGGCTGCCGAGTTTCGTGTGGGCGACTATCGGCTTGATATGCAACTGCAAGACATTACTGATTTGAAAGAATTTTCCAGCCAAGAATATGCCATATTTGGCAGAGAATCTTTACAGGAGACAATTTATCATGCAAATGCGACGGAGTTTTTGGGGCGGAATTGGGAAATAATGATTGGAACAATGGAGGGGAAAATTTATCAAATTGGAGCAAGTCTTGCGTTTAGCGCGGTCGGGGTTGAAAAAGAAATGTCAGAGCTTACAGGCAATGTTTATAAGCGTTGTGAAATGTTTTTGGGAACACCAACAGAAGAAAAACGAGGCACTATTATTTGGGATACAAAAACTGGAAAAGTAATTTTCCAATATGCAGTCATTCAAGAAACAAACACTTTCGCAGCAAATCTTTTTGTCGGCGACAGAGGCGATTCGCGTTATGGAAATTCATAAACTCGTGCCGCTCGCCAAGCTTTCGCCCGACGACCCGACGACCGTCGAGGTTTTCGAGTGCTGCATCAACGGCCAGGAAATTTCGCCCGGCTACACCGAGCAGAATGATCCCATCGCGCAACGCGCCACGCTGGAACATCAGGCCGGCGGCGAACAGCAGAAGCTGGACGAGGATTTTCTCGTCGCGCTCGAACACGGAATGCCACCGGCGGGTGGCATCGGCATTGGCATTGACCGCCTGTGCATGATGTTGCTTGGGCAAGAAAGCATTCGTGATGTAATTCTGTTCCCGCAGTTGAAGCCGAAATAAAGTTGCCGCACTTGAAACCCGCGCTGTTATTTGCGATAGTCCAGTTATGAATTCGGAACTGCTCAAGCGCATCACGATTGAAGACGGCAAGTGCGGCGGCCGTCCGTGCATCCGTGGCAAGCGTATGCGCGTGACAGACGTGCTGCAATTGTTGAGCGCCGGGGCCTCGTTCGAGGAAATCTTGAAGGATTATGCTTTTCTGGAGCGTGAGGACATCCTTGCGGCCATTGAATATGCCGCCTGCCAGACTGACCACCTTGTGCTTCAGACCGCGTGAATTTTCTCGTGGATAACCAGCTTCCGCAGGCGTTGGCTCGCTTCTTTATTTTGCGTGGGCATCAAGCCGAACACGTTCTCGAACTTGGCATGGATGAGGCCGGCGATTCAGCCATCTGGAATTACGCCGGGAAAAACCAGCGCGTGATTGTTACCAAGGACGAGGATTTTATCAGCTTGAGCCTGCAAACCGGGGCAGAGCATCAAGTGGTGTGGGTGCGGTTGGGAAATTGCCGGACACCGGCGTTGCTGGCGGCCTTTGAAATCGCCCTGCCCAAATTAATCCAAGCCTTGCAGCAAGGCGACCGCGTGGTGGAGTTGAGATAAGCGCGGCGGTTTTCTTAGATTTCTTTTTTATCATGCTTACCGTAGCCGGACTTTCTAAATCATTTGGCGGACGCGAATTGTTTGACGACGTTTCGTTGAACATCATGGCGGGCGACCGCATCGCCATCACCGGGCCGAATGGCGCGGGCAAATCCACGCTCATCAAGATCATTCTCGGCAAAGAGGAGCCGGATGGCGGCAGCGTCAGTTTTATTCGCGGCACGCGCGTGGGTTATCTGCCGCAGGAAAGCGAGCCGGCGGGTAACGAAACGGTTCTCGAAATCGCCGTGCCGCACGAGCACGAACACGACGGCCAGTTCATCGCGAAGGCGAAACAGATTCTCGATAGCCTCGGTTTCAAGCTGACGGATTACGACCGTCCCGCGCGCGAAATGTCCGGCGGCTGGATCATGCGCGCGCACCTTGCGCGCTTGCTCGCCGAGGAACCTGAACTGCTGATGCTCGACGAGCCGACGAACCATCTCGATCTTGAAACGCTCATCTGGTTTCAGGATTATCTGAAATATTATCCCGGCGCGATTTTGATGATTTCGCACGACCGTGAATTTTTGAATAACCTTTGCACGCACATCGCCGAACTACGCTCGTCGAAAATCCAGCGTTACACCGGCAACTATGACAGCTATCTCGAGCAGCGCGCGGCGAATGAGTTGATCATGATTGCCACGGCCAAGGCGCAGCAGCGGGACATTGACCGGCTGCAATTGTTCGCCGACCGCTTCGGCGCAAAAGCGAGCAAGGCCTCGCAGGCGCAAAGCAAGCGCAAGCAGATCGAGCGCATCAAGGAAACCATGGTGCAAGTGCCGGATGGCCCGGAATCCACGATGGGTTTTACGTTTCCGCAACCGCAACGCAGCGGCCAGCGCGTCATCACACTGGAGAAAATTAAGTTTGGCTATCCAAGGCAGCGTTCAGTGAATCCGAGCGCGCCCCCACCCCCCCCGGCCGCCACCCACAACCCCCCCGGGGGGGGGGGGGGGGGGGGGGGGGGGTGGGGGCGAGAACCGGGTATGTTTTAAGCCAGCCCGGGGGTGGGGGCCGGCGGGGCGGCCAGGGGCGGTGGGGGCGCGC
>JANOBC010000181.1:0-10950 GCA_031411455.1 Limisphaerales bacterium | reverse complement strand
ACATCGCCGGCCTTGAGATTCTTGGCGCCCCACGTTGCGGCGACGAGATTGATGCTCTCGGTGGTGCCGCGCGTCCAAATGATTTCATCGGCGGATTTCGCGTTGATAAATTTCGCGGTGCGGATGCGGGCGGCTTCAAAGGCGTTCGTGGCGCGGTTGCTCAACTCGTGGATACCGCGATGGACGTTGGCGTTGTCGTGTTCGTAGTAATGCGACAGCGCGTCAATCACGCGACGCGGTTTCTGCGAGGTGGCGGCGTTGTCGAAATAAACCAGCGGCTTGCCGTGGACGTTCTGATTGAGAATCGGAAAGTCCGCGCGAAGTTTTGACCAGTCAATTGTTTTATTCATCGGAATTATTTAGCCACAGATGAACACAGATTGAACACAGATAAAAAACTTCAATAACTGGCGACAGGTTTTCCCATCTGTGTTTCATCTGTGACAATCTGTGGCTCAAAGAAGACCTAGTTGCAGTTTGGCCGCCTCGGTCATCATGCCTTGATTCCACGGCGGATCCCAAACGAGTTCGACGTTCGCCTCGTCAATCGGTTCGAGCGAGATCAATTTATTTTGCACGTCTTGGGCGAGCACTGGACCCATGCCGCAGCCGGGCGCGGTCAAAGTCATTTTCACGTCGGCCTTGAAATTGTTTTCGCCGATGGGCGTGAGGTGGCAGTCGTAAATCAAACCAAGGTCAACGATGTTGACGGGAATTTCTGGGTCGTAGCACGTCTTGAGCGACTCCCAGACTTTTTTCTCCAGTTGCTCCTGCGTCATCGGGCCGCTCGCGGTCACGGTTGGCGCGGGCGCTTGAACTTCGAGGCCAAGCGCATCGGCATCCTTCGACTCGATGCGGAACATATTGCCGTTGACGATCACAGTGTAAGTGCCGCCGAGCGATTGCGTGATATGTGCCGTCTCACCTTTTTGGAGCGTGACCTTCGTGCCAATGGGGACAACGGACGCCTCGACATCGCGGGTCAAAATCTTTTGTTCAGAACTCATAATGGCAACAGCTTCGCCGTAAACTGGGGTGAAATCAATTTAGTTTCGCGCCTCCCGCCCGCGCAAATTTCAATGGGCTTTGCAACTTTTGGAAACGGAATCGGGAATGCCACCGTTTAGCATGGGGGCATGAACTCTAAATTCATTTTTCTCGCGGCAATTTTCTTTTGCCTCGGCGCGCGCGCGGACGGCACGACGAACGTGGCGCACAAAATCAAAATCGTTCTCATCGGCGATTCCACGATGAACGATCAGGGCGGCTGGGGCTTTGGCTTCAAGCAGTTCGTCACGCCGGACGTGGAGGTGGTCAATGCCGCGATGAACGGGCGCAGCACGATGAGCTTCATGAAGGAAGGCCGCTGGACGAATGCGTTGGCGTTCAAAGGTGATTATTATTTCATCCAGTTCGGCCACAACAACGAGCCGGGCAAGCCGGGCCGCTCCACCGATATGCCGACGTTCGTCAGCCAGATGGAACAATATGTGGATGACGCCAAGGCCATCGGCGCAAAGCCGGTGCTGGTCACGCCGCTCTCGCGCCGCCAGTGGGACAAGGCGAATCCCGGCAAAATTAAATCCAGTCTCGTGCCTTACGCGGAAGCGGTGCGAAAAATTGCGGCAGAGAAAAATGTGCCGCTCATCGAGCTGCACGACCGCAGTCTGGAATACTACGAGAAGGTGGGTCGCGCCGAGGTGGAAAAATTCAGCCCCATCAAAACCGTGGACGGCACGAACTCAATTGACGGCACGCATCTCGCCGGTGTGGGTCGCGTGCTGATGGCGCGGCTGGTCGTGGAGGAACTACGGAAGACGGTGCCAGAACTCGCGCCGCATTTGCTCGCGGAACCCAGTGCCCGTCCGTAAGCGCGCCCGTCGTGCAAACCAGCAAGTGCCGTTTTTTCAGGCCGGATTGCGCAAACGCGCGGTTGGCGTCCGTGTCGGCGTGGGGCATCTTGGGCGCGATCCACATGAAGCACGTTTTCATTTTGTTCCTTTGCCTCGCAGCGGTTCGCGTTCCGGCGTTGCCGTCGTTTCCCGGCGCGGAAGGCGCGGGTGCGAACGCGCGCGGCGGGCGCGGCGGCACGGTCTTTCATGTCACCACCACAAATGACAATGGTTCTTCCAGCCTGGCGGGCAGCTTGCGTCAGGGCGTGAGCGTGGCGAACCGCACCGTCGTCTTCGATGTTTCTGGCACGATCAATCTGGCGGCCGATTTAAAAATCACTGTGAGCAACCTCACCATCGCCGCGCAGTCCGCGCCGGGCGACGGCATCGCGATCAAGGGTTGGTCTTTCATGGTGCAGGACACGCACGACGTGGTGGTGCGTTATCTGCGTTGTCGTCCGGGCGATGTGAACTGCTCCAGCTTCCAAGGCGATTCGTTCGACTTTGTGAACGCCACCAATGTCATCGCCGACCACATCTCGGCGACGTGGAGCGTGGACGAATGTCTTTCGCCGACGCACTCGCAGAACGTGAGCATCCAGTGGTGTCTCATCGGCGAGAGCATGAAAAAATCCTGCCACGTCAAAGGCGCACATGGCTACGGCTCATTGATGCGCTACAACGACGGGTTCTTCACGCTGCATCACAACCTTTATGCCGACAACGACAGCCGCAATCCGCGCCCCGGCGACAGCACGCGCCTGGATTTCGTCAACAACGTGGCCTACAACTGGGGCGGCTTCTGCGGCTACAACGGCAACGATTCGCCGGACAACATGGTGAACGGCGGCTTGTATTTCACGAACTCCTTGAACTACGTCAGCAATTGTTTCGTCGCCGGGCCGAACAGTTCCGCCACGCTGGCGTTCGACTCCGGCGTGACGAATTCATTGCAGTGCCAGATTTTCCAGTCCGGCAATTACATTGATAACAACAAGAACGCTGTGCTCGACGGCGCGAACACCGGCTGGGCGATGTTTGGTTCGCCCTTCACGCAGTTGGGCAGCGCGTTTGCCGCCGCGCCCGTCACCACGGACGCACCGCTCGCAGCGTATGAAAAAGTGGTGGCGTTCGTCGGCGCGTCGCAGTCGCGCGATGCGGTGGACGAACGCATCGTCCGCTCCGTGCGCACGCATGGCGGCAAGCACATTGACCAGATCAACGCCGTGGCGTTCGTCGGCGACTACATCACGAATAATATTTCCGGCACGAATTACATCGCCGTGAATCCGTGGCCAGCGCTGAACTCCGCGCCCGCGCCGACGGACACGGATCAGGACGGGATGCCGAATTTCTGGGAGCAAAACCTTGGGCTGAATCCTTCCGTGGCGAACAACAACCACACCAACGTCAGCGGCTACACCGATCTCGAAGATTATTTGAACTTCCTCGCCGCGCCGCACAATTTAGGCGCGGTGAACGCCACGAACTTCACCAATCTCCGCACGCTTACGGGCAACGACACGAACTATGTCTTCACCGTGGCGAACGCGACGAACGGTTCCGTCGCGCTGGCGGCGGACGGCGTCACGGCGAATTTTCTTCCGGCGACCCATTTTATCGGATTGGCGTATTTCACCTTCAGTGTGACGAACGCCACGAACCAGACGGCGTTCGGCCCCATTATCGTCTCGTCATTCATCACCAACCTGCCGCCGGTCATCGTCACCCAACCGGCGAATGTCACCAACAGTGTCGGCAGCACCGCGACGTTCTCCGTCAGCGCGGCGAACGCGAGTCTCGCGTATCGCTGGCGGCGCAGTGGAACCAATCTGCTGGACGGTGGCAACCTTTCCGGCGCGGCGAGCGCGACGCTCGTGCTGACCAACATCAGCGCCGGCGACGCCACCAATTATTCCGTCATCGTCACGAATTTTTCCGGCGCGGTCACGAGTTCTGCCGCCGCGCTCGTCATCGCCACGCCGCTGCCCTCCGGCCAGCCGACGAATCTCGTGCTGCAATTCACAGGTGGCCAGTTGCAACTGTCGTGGCCGTCATCGCACCTCGGCTGGCGACTGCAAATCCAGACCAACCAGTTGGGCGCAGGTCTTGGCACCAATTGGGCGACCGTGCCGAACTCCACCAACGTCAACTCCGTGAACTTCCCCGTCGTCAACACCAACAGCAGCGTGTTCCTGCGACTGATCTACCCGTGAACTTTTCCATGACAAAACTATTGATGACTTTGCTCACGCTGGCGTTTCTCGGTCTGGGTTCCGCCGCGCGCCTCCACGCTTACCAGACGCCACCGCTTCCGGAAATTCCGTCCGCCGTTTTCAATGCGACCAACTACGGCGCACTCGGCGATGGCGTCGCGACGAACACGGAGGCGATTCAATCCGCCATCAAGGCCGCGAGCGCGGCGGGCGGCGGCGTGGTGGAAATTCCGCCGGGAATTTATTTGTGCGGGCCGATTCAGTTGGCGGACAAAATCAATTTGCATCTCGAAGCGGGCGCGTTGCTGCGGATGTTGCCGCTGGAAAAATATCCGGGCGGCGCGGTGAACCCGCAGACGTTCATCAGCGGCGACAAGTTGCACGATGTCGCCATCACCGGCGGCGGCGCGATGGACGGGCAGGGCGCGGCGTGGTGGCCGTTCGCCAAGACGGACAAGGACGCGAAACGTCCGAAGATGATTTCGCCGTCAAACTGCGAGCGGCTTTTGATTGAAGGTATCACGCTGTCGAACTCGCCGATGTTTCACATTGCGCTTGGCGGGAAATGCCAGGACGTGACCATCCGCCGCGTGACGGTGCGTGCGCCCGCCTCGGATGATCCGGTGTTGCCGAGCCACAACACGGATGCGTGCAATGTGAAGGGCCGCAACATCCTCATCACCGATTGCGACATCAGCACGGGCGATGATAATTTCACCTGCGGCGGCAACACGAGCGACGTGCTCATCACGAATTGCACTTACGGCTACGGCCATGGCGTGAGCATCGGCAGCTACACGTCGGGCGGCGTGTCGAACATCACGGTCATCAACTGCACGTTCAACAACACCGAGGCCGGCATCCGCATCAAGACCGACCGCGACCGGGGCGGCGTGGTGCAGGCAATGAAGTATTTGAACTTGAGCATGACGAATGTTGGCGTGCCGATTTTGATTTACGCGAGTTACATGGCGAAGGAAAAACCGTTTCGTGATTTGACGAAGCTGACACCGGAAATCGCGGCGAATTATCCGGCGGCGGCGGTCGGCGAACGCACGCCGATCTATCGTGATTTGGTTTTCAGCAACCTCACCGCCACAGTGCAGAAAGGCCGTCGCGCCGGACTCATCTGGGGCTTGCCGGAAATGAACGTGACGAATGTGTCGTTGCAAAATGTGAACATCACGGCGGACAAACCGTTTGGCATCTTCAACGCGCAGGGCGTCCGGCTGGTGGATTCAAACATTCATACTCCCGAAGGCGTGAACAAAATTTCCAGCACGAACGCGCGGGTGGAAATCAGTTCGCGCTGAACTGGAGCGGGAATTACACGCGCCGCAGTTTTTGGCGGTGAACTGGAGTTTGATAAATGTGAATCAATGATTTTCACCGGGTCGCAGGGCGGTGGGCGGATTTGCCAACAAAAGCCGGGAGACCCGTGTGTTTCAGCATTTTTGGTTGGCGACACTTTCTTCAAAGTCATTTGCAGTTATTCGGGGCTGACGAAATTCATTCCTCGGCTAGAGTTTGATCGAACCCAATTCACCCAACTGCCAACCACCATGTCCAAATCCATCCTGTCACTTTGCCCAGCCGGAATTATTGCCGCGCTGGTTGTCGCCCTGACTTCCTTTCACGCCGCCGCCGCCACGGTCATTTGGAGCGGCGCGAGCGGTTCTGGCACCAACTGGTCCACTGGCGCGAACTGGGTCGGCGGTTCAGCCCCAAGCAGTGCGGATGACGTGAAATTTTTCAACCTCGGCACGAATACCACGGCGGGTGTGCCGAATAATTATGTGGATCCCGCCTTTGGTGGAACCATCGCCTCGCTGCAATTCGGGCAGACCAACGCGCCGCACACCATTTCCATCAGCAACGGTTTGACGCTGAATATCACCGGCACGGGCGGCTTGTTCGTTGGCACATCGGCGGATGCCCAGTTGGCGACGACCAATAATGCGGCCATCAAGGGGGTTGAAGGCGCCACGCTGAACCTCAACAACTCCGCCGCCAGAATCGTGCTGAACCAAGGGCAGAACACGCTCAACCAGTCACGCGCCATCTTGGATTTGTCCGGCCTGGATAACTTCACCGCCAATGCCTTCGCCATTGGCATTGGGAGCCTCCATTTTCAAAATGCCGTGGCGCAGCGTAATTCCGGCATTCTGTATCTGGCGCGCACCAACATCCTCACGCTGGCACTGACGGACACGCTGGCGAACTATTCCACCCTCGGTTCGCGCACTAACGCGATTGAAGTCGCCTACGTTGGCGCCGGAAACAACGCCGGCGTTTTGAGCTACATTTATCTGGGTCAGACGAATTCGATTTATGCGGACAGCCTTGGTATCGGCCGGTCCAAGGCATCGGCCAGTTCGGCGGCGACGCTGACATTTAATCCCGCGTTTTCAACTCCGTCGGCGCTGTTTCGCGGCGTTGGCGGTGCGAGCAGCCGTGTGACTTGGTGGGCGGTTGGCGACATGGCGGATAGCGCCTCCTCGGCGCAGCAGGCGATCGGCACGAATGATTTCAGCTTCGGCACGGTGGATGCGCTGGTGGATACGATGTCGCTCGGCCGTGACTGTTCGCCCTCCCATACGGCGACCGCCAACAACATCGGCGTGCTGACATTCGCGGCGGGGACGATTGATGTGAACAACATTTTTGCTGGCAACCAGATTCTCGGACCGAGCACGAGCGTCTCCGGCAACATCGGCATCATCAACGTCAACGCGGCGGCGAAGCTCGTCGTCAACAATACGCTCACGCTTGGTCGCACCACGCTGGCGTTCACTCCGCCCAGCACCGGCTTGAGCGCGTGGCGCACGCAGGGCTATCTCAACGTCCGCAACGGCGGCACGGCATTCATCAACACCCTCGCGGTCGGTGTGAACAGTTCGAACTGTGTCGTCACCCTTTCCAATGCCACGCTGGTCGTCTCCAACGGCATCGCCTCCTCGGCCAAGGGCTTGACGTATTTCAACGTCACCAATTCCACGCTCCGCCTTTTCGTCAGCGGCATCACCAACATTTTTTGCACCAACCTTCTCAGCGCTGGCGTAACGAACTTGATCAGCCCCGATTCCGTTTCCGTTTTCACCAGCTATCCCAAGCAGGTGACGCTGATCAAATATGTGAACCAGCTCGGCCTCGGCGTGACCAACTTTGGCTTGGTAAATGTTCCGGCTTCCGCGCCCGGCTCGTATCTCTCCAACAACATCGCCAACAGTTCGCTTGATTTGGTGCTGCCGTTTGACCCGCGCCCGGTCATCACCAACCAGCCCGCAAGCTACAGCGGCAATCCGGGCGACAATGTCACATTCACCGTCGGTATCAGCAGCAACAGTGCGACACCGCTGACGTATCAATGGTATCTCGGCGCAACACCGCTCGTGAATGGCGCGACGGGCAACGGCTCAACGATTTCCGGCGCCACCACCGCGTCGCTCGGCATCACCAGCGCGCAGGCGGGCGACAACGGCAATTACACGGTCATCATTTCCAACGCCTACGGCACGGCCACGAACTCACCGGCAGCGGTGCTGACCATCAGCGCCGGTTGCGTCTCGCCCGGCCTGACGGGACCGAACAACACAACAGTGATTCAGAGCAACAATGCCACACTCAGCGCGTCGGCCTCCGGCAATCCCGTGCCGGATTTGCAATGGCGGCGCAACGGCGTAGACATCGCCGGACAGACGGGCAGCAGCTACACCGTCACCAACGCGCAGTATCCGGCGGATGACGGCGCGGTGTTCTCACTCGTGGCTTCCAACGCTTGCGGCATGGTGACGAACAACGCCACGCTCACGGTGATTGTGCCGCCGGTCATCAGCTTGCAGCCGGTAAGCCTCGTCGTGACCAGCACGCAGCCCGCTTCGTTTTCGGTGATGGCCAGCGGCGTGCCGACGCCGACGTATCAATGGTATTTCAACAACAGCCCGATCAGTAACGAGACCAACGCAACTTTGAACATCGCCAGCGCAACTTCGGCGAATATTGGAACCTACAAGGTTGTCGTCAACAACGCCGCCGGCTCGGTGACGAGTTCCAACGCCACGCTGATTGTGAATTCCACGATGACCACCACCGCGTTGTCGCCGAGCAACGGCGCGACGGGCATCTGCTACGATACGCCGCTGGCAGTCACGTTCAGCGTGGCCCCCAGCCTCGGCTCGATCGGTTCGATCAAGATTTACAACGTCACCAATTCCGCGACACCGGTGGACACGATTAGCATCGCATCCGGCGCGGTGCAGCAACGCAGCTTCCCCGGCGATGGTCAGTCGTTCTCCTACCAGACCATCCAGATCAGCGGCAACACTGCTAAAATTTATCCGCACTTCAGCGTGATGTCGTCCAACGCGACCTACTACGTCACGATTGACAACGGCGCATTCACGGATGCGACGGGCGCGTATTTCGCCGGCATCACCGCGACGAATGTCTGGTCGTTCTCGACGAAAGTTGGCGGTCCCGTGAACGCCACCAACCCCGTGGTCAACGCCGACGGCAGTGCGGACTTCCTGACTGTGCAGGGCGCGGTCAACTCGCTCGCGACCGGCACGAATGCCACGCAGCGTGTCGTCAGCATCCGCAACGGCCTCTACAACGAGATTGTGGACATCACTGGCAAGCACAATGTGACGCTCCGTGGCCAGAGCCGCAGCGGTGTGGTCATTTACTTTCCGAACAACGCCACCTTCCAGACTGTGAACGCCGGCACAACACACGCACGCATGACGTTCAAGGTGAACGCCAACGACATCGTGCTCGATACGTTGACCGTCTCGAACAGCACGCCGCAGGGCGGTTCACAGGCCGAGGCGCTGATGATCGAGAGCAACGCCAAGCGCGGCATGGTTCTCAACTGCGAACTGGCCAGCCGGCAGGACACCATCCTCGGCAACCAGAATTCCTCGCAGACATATTTTTATCAGACCCTCATCAAGGGCAACTTTGACTACGTCTGGGGCGGCGGCAACTTCTTCTTCGACCAATGTGAAATCCGCACCATCGGTGGCACGGCGAACGCGAACTTCAGCGCCGCCCGCACCGACACGTCCGGCACCCAGTCCGCGAGTTTTCCGTGGCAGAATCCGTCCGGCGGTTACACGGCGAACGGTATGTCATTCGTGAACTGCACCTTCACGGCTGAATCCGGCGTCGGCGCGGTCACGCTCGCGGGCAGCAACGGCACGGCGGGCAACAACGTCTCCTGGTTCGGTTGCGACTTCGCCACGAATTACGTCACGCCGTCGGCAGCGCTGTTCAGTGGCAACTACCTGTTCTGGCAGAGTGCAAACACGATGACCAACGCGTCCGTCACGTTCTCCGCGCTGACAACCATCGGCGTCACGAACAACGACCCGCGCCTGCTTGCCGCGACAAACATCCCGACATGGTTCTACGGCTGGATGCCCTCGATCACGCCGACCATCGTGACAAATCCCATCAACCAGACGGTGACCGCCGGGCAGGCGGCTTCGTTCGGCGTCCTGGCCACGGGCATTCCGGCTCCGACGTATCAATGGCAGCACGCGGGAACAAATCTTCCCGGCGCAACCGCCTCCACGCTGAACATCGCCAGCGCGACGGTGGACAACGCCGGCAGCTACGCCGTCATCGTCACCACGCCCGCTGGCAGCGTCACGAGCAGCACGGCGACCCTCACGGTGAATCCGCCGCCGAATACCGCGCCGACATTCACTGCGCCGATCACCGGCACGAACTTCACCATCAATGTTGGCGTGAGTCTCGCCGTGAGTTGCACCGCGACGGATTCCGACACGCCTGCACAGACGCTGACCTACTCGCTGCTCTCCGGCCCGATGGGTGCGATGATTGATTCCGGCACGGGTAACTTCACTTGGCGTCCGACGGTCTCACAGGCGGGTTCAATGAATGCCGTCCAAGTCGTCGTGACAGACAACGGCACGCCGAACTTGAGCGCGACGAATTTGTTCTCCGTCACGGTGAATGCGCTCACTGCGCCCATGACCGGCACGGCGACTTATTCCGGCGGACAATTCAGCACCTCGTTCAGCGGCCAGATCGGCCCCGACTACGCATTGCAGGCGAACACCAACCTTGCCGGCGGAACGTGGGTGACAGTTGCCACGACGAATTCACCCGCCTCGATGCCGGTGATCCTCACCGACCCGAACGCCGGTTCGCAGCCGGTGCAATTCTACCGTATCGTCACCGGCCCGCCGCTGCCGTAAGAAGTAATTTGGTTTGGGTTAGGGTTGAACGCGCGGTGAAAGCAATTTCACCGCGCGTTTTTCTTTGCCAGAGCGGTAGCGACCGCGTGGTGAAATTTTCCGTGGCGCAAAAAATTCCATCGCCGCCCTTCAATTTCATCATGGCAAGCCGCGTCCCTCTGGGGTTAAGCTTTCCACCAATGCCGCCGAAGAAATTTTCCACCGCCCGCGCCCGTGCCCGCGTCCTCGCGCAATGGCGCGGCGTGGATTACGCGCCGCTGGAGGTTGCCCGCGCCACCCCCGCGCGCACCGTCGGCGAGCTGCTGCCCGCGCTGATGAAAGATTTGCGCCTCGACGCGCGGCAGGCGGAGGCGGAACTGGTCAAAGTCTGGAATGCGCTCATTGACCCGGCGGTGACGGCTCACGCGCAACCCGCCAATCTGCACAAAGGAACGTTGTTCGTGAACGTGGACAGCAGCGTGTGGCTCGCGGAAATCGTCCGCTATCGTCGCAAGGAAATTCTGGAGCGATTGCAGAACAGCTTTGGCAAATCCGTGGTGCAGAAAATCTCCTTCCGCATCGGTTGAGGATGGAGCGCGTGATAGTGAGGCAACTTGGTGGGCGAGCGTCCTCGCGAGC
>JANOBC010000180.1:0-10744 GCA_031411455.1 Limisphaerales bacterium | reverse complement strand
CGGAAATCCTCAAAGCCGCGCAATCTGGCAAGGAACGTCCGGTCAGCGGTTCGCTCTTCGACGGTTTGAGCGAAGCGCAGTTCGCCGTTTGCACGTTCATCAGCGAAGCCATCCGCAAGGCTTACGAGTTGAAGATCAGCTTCGATGAGCCGGAGAAGCTCGTCGCGGTCGAGCGCTACACCATTTTGAGCGCGATTGATAAATTGTGGCAGGAACATCTTTACGAGATGGACAGCCTGCGCCAGAGCATCGGCCTGCGCGCCCACGGCCAGCGCGACCCGCTGCTGGAATACAAAGCGGAAGCGTTCAAGATTTTCGACGAACTGATGACGAACGTGAAGACGGAAATCTGTCACAACGTTTTCCGTAGCGCGTCGTCCATGATGGCGTTTGAAAATTTCATCCGCAACGCGCCGCAACAAACCTTGCACCAGAACACGAGCGCGTTCGGCGGCGGCGCTCCGGCAGCCGATGGCAAGCGCGCCAGCGACGTCGTCAGCGAAGCCGCGAATGCAGCGGAAGCGCAGGCGAAAGCCAAGCCCGTCAAAGTCGGCCCCAAAGTTGGTCGCAACGACCCGTGCCCGTGCGGCAGCGGCAAGAAATACAAGCAGTGCTGCGGTAAGTAAGTAACCGCCGCCACGCACGCCGCGTCTGGAAATTTTCATGAAAAACTTTTCCACGCGGCGTTTCATTTTGGTGGCAGGCCTCTGCTTCGGTTTGTCCACCGCAATGCCGGCGGAAGAAAAACTGGACACCACCCGCATCCGCGAATTCACCGCCCTGCTCCCGGCGTCGCCCGTCGGTTTTGGGTGGAGCATCTCCAATCGTCCCGCATGGCAGCCGCTCACAACGGCGGCGGTTTTCGCCGAGGCCGTTGCCGATGCGGAAAAACTTCTGACCCAGCCGCTCGCGGAAGTCCCGGATAGTTTGTTCCTCGAATTTTCTCAAAATGGCAATCGCACACACTGGCAGGATGCGGAGTCTGAACGGCGCGGACGCATCGCCCGGCTTACGTTGGCTGAGGCGCTGGAAAATCACGGGCGCTTTCTCCCCGCGCTGGAAAAAACTATCGCCGCTGTTTGCGCGGAAAAGACCTGGGTTTATCCAGCGCACGACCGCAACCTCGCTAATTTTCATGGCGAAGAAATTATTCCCGACCTCGGCGCGACCGGTCTCGCGGCGGAACTGGCCGAAGCGGATTTCATTCTCGGCGACAAACTTTCACCCACCACGCGCCAGTTGATCCGCGACCAGATCCGCCGCCGTGTGCTCGAACCGTTTCGCGCGATGGTTGCAGGCCGTCAGAAAGAAGCGTTCTGGCTCCGCACACCGATGAACTGGAACGCCGTGTGCGTCGCGAACACGGTTTTCGCCGCGCTCGCGCTGGAGCCGTCGCGTGCTGAACGCGCGTGGTTCGCAACGGCGGGCGAATTTTTCATCCGCTATTCGCTGAAAGGTTTCACGCCCGATGGCTACTGTGGCGAAGGCGTGGGCTACTGGAACTACGGTTTCGGCCACAACCTCCTGATGATCGAAACGCTGCGGCGCGCGACGGGTGGTAAACTTGATTTGCTGAACGACCCGCTGGCGATCCAACCGGCGCTGTTCTGCCTGCGCGCGGAAATTTTTCCGGGAATCTTCCCGTCCATCGCCGATTGCACACCCGGCTCGCAACCGAGCGCCGGTTTGAAAAGCTATGTCGGTCACCGGCTCGGCCTGACGACGGATGCGTTCCCCATCTTCAACCGCATGAGTGACCTGTGTCTGACGATGATGTTGGCGTCGCTGGAGCCGGACGCTCCCGTGGTGAAAATAAATCAAGACGTGAACGCCAGTTCACTTCGCAGTTTTTTCCCGGATGGCGGTGTGTTGATTTCACGCACGGCGAAAAATGATTTTCCCATGGCCGTCGTGCTCAAAGGCGGGCACAACAACGAACCGCATAACCACAATGACGTGGCCAGCTTCAGCGTCGTCGTCGGTCAGGACATGGTCATCTGCGATCCGGGCGGTGAAGTTTATACCTCGCGCACGTTCAGCCCGCACCGCTACGACAGTAAGGTGTTAAGTTCCTTCGGCCACGCCGTGCCGGTCATCGCTGGGCAGTTGGAGAAAACCGGCGCGGACGCGCGCGGAGTGATTGTGGCCACAAACTTCACCGCCGCAGCCGACACCTTGAAACTGGATTACCGTTCCGCCTACGCCGTGCCGTCGCTGGAGAAATTGGAGCGCACGTTTGTTTTTCAACGCGGGGCCAACCCGTCGCTCGAAGTGCGGGATGATGTGAAGTTCTCGGACCCCCAATCATTTGAGACCGCGCTGGTGACGTGGGGTAAGATCAAGAACCTGGATGCCGACACGCTAGAAATCACCGATGGCAACAGCACGGTGCGCGTGACGATTAACACGGGCGGCCACGCGTTTCAGTTGAAGCAGATGACACTGGATGAAGATGTCCACACTCCGCGCCAACCCGTTCGACTAGGCATCGAATTGGACGGAAAAATTTCCAGCGCCGTCATCCGTTTGCGGATTGTGCCGGTGTTGAAGTGAACTGTCGCGCCGTTCCCGCATAGCCGCCCGGCCAAATCAGTTTTTTAGCTCAAGCCTGCTGAATATTTTCCGATGGGATGATGTCAGCGTGTCGCCCTTATCGGTGGCAAGGCGACCGAACCATGGGCGAAAAAAATTCCAAATTCGCCAGCCAATTACAGGAGATCACCGGCGTGCGTGCCAAAGATACGGTGGGACAATCTCCCATTCTCGACGTCATCGCAATCTACGCGAAGAGTCGCGGTGGCGACGGCTTTGAACTGATCCGGCTCAAGGATACGGCCAATACGCGCGGTAGAATCGGCTGCGGACGTTCGTGGTATTCGTGTCTTGAAAAAACAGCAGGCCGTTGGTGTCCGTCGTGCCGGCGCCGAGGTTGATCCAGTTTAACAAATTCGTGGAGCCTTGAATTCCAAAGCTGGTGTTGGTGCTGGAGGCGAGTTTGAATTTGAAATTTCCATTCGTGAACCCCAGCGACGTCAGCACCGGCGCGGTGGGCGGCAGCACGACGATGTTGTAATCGCCGACAATCGGATAATGGTCGCTCCCCGTGAATGTCGCGCCACTTCCGATGAGCTGAATCGAAGCATAGACGGTCGCGGCGTTCGGCACGGTGTTGGTGAGGTCATCGAGCGCGTGGTTGGCGGCATTCGTGGTGGCGGTCAATCGAGGCAGGGAACCGTTGTTGCCAAAAGTCTCGAACGCGTAGGGATACTGGGACGCGGGAAAGTTGGAGGAATCATACGGGTCGGCGGTATCAGGCGCGATCTGCACGCCGCCGTTGGGGTTGTAGGCGGCGAACATCGGGCGGTTCATCAATTGAATGTCCAGACGCGCCGTGTTTTGCGTGGTCGCCGACGAAGTCGAATCGCCGTAAAGCCAGGTGGCGTTGTCGCTGGCGCTATTCGCCCAAGTGACGATGGTGGGCGGAACGGTTTTCGACATCGGATCATAAGCCTGCGTCTGGTTGGTGTTGCCCCAGATCGCGCTCGTGTCGCTCCAGTTGATGCCGTCGGAAGTGGTCTGGCCGGTCAAACATTTGTAGGCGTTCTCGCCGCTGCCGTTGAACAAATTCCAGTCGCCCGAATAAATGACGTGCGCGCCGGCGGGCAGATTATATTTCGCGTCGCTGCGAACCGCCTGCGCCTCGGCATAACGCGCATCGCCGGCAGAATTATCGCTCGCCCGTGCGTGACTGACATAGACATAAAAATCATTCGCCGCGCTGAAACCGACCGGACGCAACTGATAAACCATCGGCGCACGCGTGATGCCGTTTAACGAGTAAGTGCCGGAAAAGAAATAGGCATTCGTATAAATTCCGTTCGACTGCAAAAAAACATTCTGCCCCGTCTTCATCGTCCGCGCCGCAATCACTTGGATGGTGCTCGTCCGATATACAAGTCCGTCCGTCCCGCCGCCGGTGGTCAAGTCCGCCGTCTTGTCGTTTGTGTAACTGCCCGCGCCGTAGATCAGATTTAATTGCACGACCAGATTTGAAAGCGTGGTGCTCTGATCTTCCTCGCAGCCGATGAGATCCACCGGCTGCGCGTTGGTGCCGAGATGGTGGAGCGCGATGCCTTGGATGACCGTGGGCAGGCTGTGCGTGGGGCCGGTGATGTTGTTGTCGCTGCCTTGATCGGCGCTGTCAATGTTGTAGGAGACGAAGCGGATGGTTTTGCTGTGTGCTTGGTCAGGAGAAAATTCGATGACCAATAACAAGGCCAAAAGCGGCAAACGGCAGCGAAATGATTTTAAAACCAGCCAAATTAACATTGTTACTTCTAGCACTGATTGACGGTTTCCGCGAATGGAAATCCAAAGCCCGACCGGCCATGCCCTGCCGCTCGGAAAATAATTTAGCCCGCATCAACAACTTTCAACTCACTGTCTTTTTCAATCCCCGCTGCCACAACTCAAAGTGATACAGCGCCACGACCACGAGGCTGTGGCCGATTTTTTCATCGGCAACGAGTTGCGGGATTTCCGCCGCCGGGATGAGTTGCGTGGTCAAGTCTTCGCCGCTGTCGAATTCCACACCGTGTTTCGACTCGCAATTCTCGATGAGCACGGTGTAGGTGCGGTTATTTAGGATGGCGGGGTTGGACCAGATTTTTCCGAGCAGGCGCGCGTTCTCGCCTTCGTAACCGGTCTCCTCGCGCAGTTCGCGGATGGCGGTGGCGATGGGATCGCGCTCGTCGGGATCCATCATGCCGCCGGGAATTTCTAGTTCCACGGTGGCGGAACCAAAACGAAATTGTCGCACCATCACCAACTCGCGCGCGGGCGTGAGGGCGATGACATTCACCCAGCCGACGGTGTCGAGAACGTAAAAGTCGTGTTCCTTGTTCGTGCGCGGGTTGATATAAAAGTCGGAGCGCAGCTTGAAGATGCGGAAGTCGCCGATGGGTTTCGTGCCGGTTTTTTTCCAAGGAGTCATCATGCGGACAGAATTCAGAAGCCAGAAGCCAGAAGCCAGAATAATTTTCAGCAGCGCGTTTGAATTTCTGGATTCTGAATTCTGACTTCTAGCTTCTACTTTGGTGCTGCCCAGCCCTGCTTCATCAGCGTGAGCAGATGTTTCAACGCCTCGTCGTAAGGCCGGTTTTTCTCGGCGGCAAGCTGGCGGGCGCGCTTGTCGAGCTGCGCGGCCATGTCGGCAGATTTTTCCGCCGGACAGCCGAGCGCGACGAGGACTTGGGCAAGTTGGGAAATTTCCATGGGCAGATTTTTACCACGGAGGCACATGGATGCACACGGATAAAAAAAGGCGCGGAAAAATTTCCGCGCCTTGAAGGTTGTGACCGCGTTTGAAGTTTACTTCACCGAGTCCGCCGGGACGATTTTCACGCTGATGAGCGTTTGCTTGGTGACGGGGCGGTCGCCGGGCACGGTGGGCGTGGTGCCGATTTTTTCCAGCACGTCGTCGCCCTTGATGAGCTTGCCGAACGCGGTGTATTGCTTGTCCAGAAAACGCGGGTCGCCGTGGCAGATGAAGAACTGGCTGCCGGCGGAATTCGGATCCTGCGAGCGCGCCATCGAAAGCACGCCGCGCGTGTGCGCCTTATCGTTGAACTCGGCCTTGATCTGGTGGCCGGGGCCGCCGGTGCCCCAAGCGCGCTGCTGGGAATCGTCCTTGGTCAGCGGATCGCCGCCTTGGATCATAAAGCCTTTGATGACGCGGTGAAAACAGGTGCCGTCATAAAAACCTTTCTTCGCAAGGTCGGTGAAATTTTTGACATGGCCGGGCGCGACATCCGGCCAGAATTCGAGAACCATTTCGCCGGCGGTGGTGGTAAGGATGGCAACTTCACTCATAAAATTTTTTACGTTGGTGGTGGTGATTGAAATTATTTCACGCTATCGGCGGGAACGATCTTGATGCTCTCAATGTTCATGCGTTTGACCGGGCGATCCGAGCCTTCGGTGGGCGTGGTGGCAATTTTATCTAGCACTTCGAAGCCTTTGATGAGGTTGCCGAAAACGGTGTATTGGCCGTCGAGGTTGCCGGCATCCGCGTGGCAGATGAAAAATTGTGAGCCGCCAGAATTCGGATCGCTGGACCGAGCCATCGAGAGAATGCCGCGCGCGTGGTGCTTGGCATTAAACTCGGCGTTGACCGTCGTGCCGGGGCCGCCCATGCCCCACGAGCCTTTGGCAGATTCATCCTTCGTATTCGGGTCGCCGCCTTGGATCATGAAGCCGGGAATGACGCGGTGGAAACAGGTGCCGTCGTAAAATCCTTTTTTCGCCAACGTCTTGAAGTTCTCGACGTGCTTCGGCGCGACGTCGGGATAAAACTCCAGCACCATGACGCCTTCGCTGGTGGTGACAACGGCGACTTCGCCGGTTGCCGCTGGCGTCACCGCTGGATTGGTCGTCGCCGGGGCGATAATCTTGGGCGAAGTGCCATCCGCCGGTTTTTCATTGGAGCAACCCGCGACGATGAGGCCGAGGAAGGCAAGTGAGCCGAGTAAATTAAGTTGGAGCAATTTCATGAAGTTGGAAATTTTCCAAAGCCTCGCGGAAAAGTCACGCGCTAAAAAATTATTTCTGCTTGGGTGTCTGAAAATTTTCCTGCATCGAGCTTGTGATGAGGCTGTTTTGTGGCCGGCGGCGCGGGCGCAGTAGAAAAATCAGCAGCCCGGCTGCCCCCAGCAACAGCGCGCCACCTGAATAAATGAGCGTCTTCGGTAGCCCGTCGTCCGGCGGCGTCACGGTGGCGACCGCGAGAATGTTGGTGGCGACCGCAGGCGTGACTTCCGGCGGCGTGAGCTTGGTGGAATTTGAAGTGGCAGGAATCGTGGACGCGTTGATCAAAACATTTTTTGGCTGGCCGGAATTTTTTTCCGCCCGCCCCGCCGGGATGGCGGCCGAGCTATTGGTCGGAGCCACATTCGTATTGGTAATCGGCAACACCACCCGGTTCGTCAGGTCATTCTGGTTCGTGCTGACGTGTGTGCCGACGATGATGAGTGGCGGCGCGGTCACTTTCGGAACCACGGGCGCGATCACCGGCGGCGGGTTGGTGACCACGGGTTTTTGCTCGCGCGGCAGCAGCGGAAACGGCGGCGGGTTCACAGTCAACGGCGGCAGCGTCACCGTTGCCCCGACATATTTGCCCATCTGCGTGCGCAGCAGGAGCACGACTGGCTGGGCGGATTTTTTTCGTTCGGCGGCGGCCTGCTTCAACGCTTGATTGATGCCTTGGTCGTAAGGCGTCCAGTGAATTTGTTCCGAGCCATCGCAGAAAATGACCACGGTGAGACGTTCCGAATCTTCGATGATGCGGTTCAAGGTCGGCTGCAAGGCGTCGGGTTTGTGGCTGCCGACAAAGCGCTGCTTGCGGAGAAAGGTCGTGAGGTTGGAAACCAGCAACGGGCTGCGCTCCGGCGTCCACGTCGTCAGTGGAAATTCCCCGAGGTGCAGCTTGTCGTCAAACGTCCAGATACCGAGGCTGTCGCCCTTGGCCAGCAGCGCGTTCGTGCTGGCGAGCAGCAGCGTCTTGATTTCCGACTCCACGGCGGGCAGACGCTTTTTTATGGCAGACGACGTGCCGAAGACAAACAGCCAGCGCCGCTCCTGCGGTTCCGCGGGCGCGGTGACCGCGAGCAGCAGAACGATGGCAATGACCCAACCGATTTTCTGGCGCAGTGAATTCATGGTTCAGGAGGACCGCGAAAATTTATTCCGCTCTTTGCGGTTGTGAGTGTTCAGGTTTTCCGCCCAGTCCGCCAGCGCATTTTGAATCATCTGGATGAAGTTGCCGCAACTCGCCGTCGAGCTGCCAAAACCCGTCACCATGTCGCGCTCTGCAAAGTCATCCGGCACCACCAGCACTTCGCCGTAAGTTTGAAACCGGTGCGCCGCGCGTTCGATCAAAGCATCCGCCGTCTGTCTGCTGGTTCAAAACACATTCCAGTGCCGGACAAGTTCGCCGTTGTCCGGAAAACCACCAACCTCGTTCAAAAAACTGATCCGGTGCTTGGTGTGGTAGGCAAAGATTATACGCCACTGCAAAACCGAGCCGCGTTCAAGTTCTTCGATCCCATTGTCGGTCAGAATGCGGCCGTTTATCACGGACACTAATTTTATTGGCGCGGCCACGAACACGCTGGTCATCCGCGGCAGTTCTTCCGGCGGCGCGGGCGGAACATTCACCAATGCGGCAGCTTTGTCCGTAGGGCGGGAGTATCACACGGCCACGGTGTTGACGAACGGCCGGGTGCTGGTCGCGGGCGGTCTGGATAATTCTTACTTTGCAACCGCCAGCGCGGCGTTGTTTGTTCCAGCTTCGTTGTTATGGCAGATGGCGAGCAATCTCATCACGGCGCGGGCGTATCACACGGCGACATTGCTGGCGAATGGCAAGGTGTTGGTCACGGGTGGCGTGAACTCAAGCTGCATTTCAAGCGCGGAGCTTTATGATCCGACTTCGGGGACGTGGGCTTTCACCGGCTCGCTGACGAATGCGCGGGCATATCATACGGCGTCGTTGCTGACAAACGGCTCGGTGCTAGCGGTGGGCGGCGATAACGGCAGTTTCATCGGCATGACTAGCGCGGAGATTTACACGCCGCCCGCAACGACGATTTCCACGAACTTCAACCGGCTGGCAGTGACGACGATTTCCGGCGGCAACGTGCGGCTGTCTTTCGTTGGAACGGCGGGAACCAACTACGCGCTAGAGCGGACGTTCCGGCTTTCACCTGCGAACTGGATTTCGTTGCAAACCAATCCCGCTGGCAGTGATGGCACGGTAACTTTCACGAACGCGCCCAACACGGCAACGAATTATTTCTGGAGAATTCGTTCGGTGCCGTGATTCAGTGATGTGGGCGACCTAAAATCGTCAACACCACTCCCACAACAATCCCCACCACAGCAGGCAACTTGCGCCAGCCGTTCAGTTCGTGAAAGAAATATAATCCGCCCGCAAACGCCACCAGCGTGCTCACGCGGCGCAGGCTCATCACGAGGCTCACGAGCGCGTCGGGATGCTTTAGCGCCGAGAAATAAAACCAGTCCGCCACCAGCAACGCGAGCGCGATGAATGGGATGCTCCAGCGCCATTGAAATTTATTGCTGTGCGGCCAGAGGTTCAGTTTCCAACCCAGCGCAAATGGCGTGAACAGCACGACGAGGTAGATGGAGAACCAACATTGCACCGTCGGCACGGAAAAATTCAACGTGCTGAACAGGTATTTATCGTAGAGCGAACTGATCGCGCCGAACACGCAACCACCGATGAGAAACCAGAACCATTTGTTCTGGTGAAAGCGGATGCCTTCGCGCGAGCCGATGACGGACAGCCCGACGAACGACGCGAGCGTGGTGAGAATGCCGACGGTTTCCAGCAGCGTCGGGCGTTCGCCCAAAAATAAAATCGCGCCGAACAGCGTGAGCAGCGGACTGGTCGCACGGATGGGCGCGCCGATGGACAACGGCAGGTGCTTCATCGCGTAGTAAGTGCCGATCCACGAGATCGCGACGATGGCGGACTTGAGTAGAAGTTGCAGGTGTTGCGTGGCCGTGAGGGAATCGGTGACGAGCGCGGCGGGCAAAATTCCCGGCAGAATTTTTTCAACAAGCAACAACCCTGTCCATACCAGCGCGCCGGTCAGCGTGGCGAAGAATAGCACGGGCGTGACGGCGTTGTGCCGCACCGAATGCTTGGTGCAAAGGTCGTAGAGTCCGAGGAAAAGCGCGGACAGGAGCGTGGCGAGAATCCAGTTCATGTAAAAAGCAAAACGGGCGAACCGAAAACGGTTCGCCCGTTTGCCGTGAATTTATTGATTACATGTGGGCGATGATATTGTCACCGAATTCGCTGCACTTAATTTCCGTCGCACCCGTCATCTGGCGCGCGAAGTCGTAGGTGACGCGCTTGCTGCCAATCGCGCCGTTCAAGCCTTTGATGATGAGGTCGGCGGCTTCGTTCCAACCGAGATAGCGGAACATCATTTCGCCGGAGAGAACCACGGAGCCAGGATTGACCTGATCTTTACCCGCATATTTCGGAGCGGTGCCATGCGTGGCTTCAAAGATGGCGTGGCCGGTGACGTTGTTGATGTTGCCGCCGGGCGCGATGCCGATGCCGCCGACTTGCGCGGCGAGGGCGTCGCTCAAATAATCGCCGTTCAAATTCAGCGTGGCGATGACTTCAAAATCCGTCGGACGCGTGAGCACTTGTTGGAGCGTGATATCGGCGATGCTGTCCTTGAACATCATGCCCGCGCCGCGTTTGCCTTCGGGAATTTTGCACCACGGGCCGCCGTCCACGAGTTCCGCGCCGTATTCTTCGCGCGCGAGTTGATAGCCCCACTGCATGAACGCGCCTTCGGTATATTTCATGATGTTGCCCTTGTGGACGAACGTCACCGATTTCTTGCCCTGCGCGATGGCGTATTCGATGGCCGAGCGCACGAGGCGCTGCGTGCCGGTTTTGGAAACGGGCTTGATGCCGACGCCGACGACATCAGGCGTTTCACCGAAGCGGATTTTTTTGAATTCCTTGGGGAAATTAGTTTTCAGAAACTCAATCGTCTTGAGTGCCATTTCCTTGCCCGCCTCGAAATCAATCCCCGCATAAATGTCCTCCGTGTTCTCGCGGAAGATGACCATGTTCACTTTTTCAGGATGCTTTACGGGCGAAGGAACGCCGGTGAACCATTGCACGGGGCGCAAGCAG
>JANOBC010000179.1:0-2043 GCA_031411455.1 Limisphaerales bacterium | reverse complement strand
CATCGTGTTCTCTCCGCACCATCATTTCACCCAGGCATTGGGTGTGATTGAGGTGATTTATAACCCCGACGAAAAATAAGACGGGCGGCTTTTCCAAACGATGGCTGTTGACTGCGCGCGCGGCCAACAGCCTTCAATTTTTTCCATGACCAACTCCCGGCCACTCAACGGCGCTGATTATCTGATGCGCGGGTTCGACTACGAACTCCGCAAGCACGGCTACGCCGGCAACTCCTGCCAGATCATCCTCGAACTCGACGGCGCAATTTCTCCGGATGCGCTGCGCAAGCGGCTCGATGTTCTGGCCGCGCACTGCCCGATGCTTGGGGCGCGTGTGACTGGCGTCTGCCATGCCACATGGGAAATTCCCGCACAGGCCAGCGCCCCAAAAGTCCGCGTTCACCGCGAAGCCGACGGACTCGCCACCAAGCTCTTCAACGAACCCGTGGACGTGGACAACGGCGAGAATGCGCGCTTCGACCTCATCGAATGTGCAGATGGAAAAACCAAAGTCATCTTCACCTGGGCGCACGTCCTGATGGACGCGCACAGCGCGGAACATTTTGTCGCTGTCACCGGGCGCGAGGAAATGCCGCTGCCCGCCAAGGAATTCATCCCGATCCCCAAGCCGATGCCGCCGCTGAAAAAACGTTTCGTCGGGGCGATGAAAAATTTCAAGGCCTACAACGAATTCCGCAAACTCGCGCCGAAGTCGCCCGGCGTCCGCTTTGCCAACGCGCCTAAAACCCAGTTGTTCCGCGTCGAAAAATTTTCCGCCGCCGAATCCGCGCAGGTCAAGGCACATGCTTCAAAACTGGCCGGCGTGTTTGGCGAGGCGCAGTATCACGCCGCTGTCGCCATCATCGAGCTGCAAAAATTTCAGGAACGCCTTGGCCATCCAAGCCCAAGTTTCGTCCTGCCCGTGCCCGTCGGGATGCGACCGAAGGGCAACATCGAGCCGCTTTTCAGCAACGAGGTCACATCGCTGCTCATCCAGCTTTTGCCCGCGCAACTCGACTCTGTCGCCGACGCGGTGACGAGCATCAAGAACCAGACCTCGCACGCCATGCGCGAAGGCATCGTGGACGGCTGCGTCGCGTTCATTGATTTTCTGCGCGTGCTGCCGCGCCCGGCCTACATGAAATTCATGCGCACCGGCTTGAAGGGCGAGATCTGCTCGCTCTTTTACGGCAACACCGCCGCCGTCAGCCCGCACGTCACGACGTTTTGCGGCGCGAAGGTTCTGGATTTCGCGCATCTCGCCGCCGTGCCGGAACTGCCAGGCATCGGAATTATTTTTTACCAGTTTCAAGGCCAGTTGCGCGTCACTGTCGCGCACCTCGCCGAGACGCTCACGGAAAACGAGGCGGCGGAATACGCCGCCGCCGTTCGGGCGCGGTTACTTAATCCATGAACTCAAGATGCTCGCAGGAAAGCCTTGCTGGAAAATCCGTCGGAAATTTTTTAGACTCGCCTGAATGACGCCCGCGCTCGCCAAACACTGGCCGGAGACTTTTCGTTATGCGAAGACACATTCGCCGTTTTACCGCGCGCAGTTTCGTGGGCTGAAAAGCATTCCACATCTCGAAGATTTGCCGACGGTGGACAAGGCTGTTCTCTCCATACGCAACGCTGATTTTCTCTGCGTCCCGCGCCAGCGCATCGCTGAAATCGTCACCACGAGCGGCACAACCGGTAAACCACTTCTCTGGATGCTCACGGACTCCGATGTGAAACGGCTCGCGCTAAATGAAAAAATTTCCTTCGAGTGCGCCGGCCTCACGCCGCGCGATACCGTGCTTGTCGCCGTCGCGCTGGATCGCTGCTTCATCGCCGGCCTCGCGTATTGGCAGGGCTTGCGCGAACTTGGCTGTGCCGTCGTGCGCGTCGGCGCGTCTTCCTCGCCGCCGAGGCACGACGGATTTGCGGCGTGATTTTTGCACGCGCCTGGATTGCCTCGCGCAACGCCGTGGTCTTGGCCGCGCCACTGACCAACACTTCAATGGAATCGCAAAGCTCACTTTCTTTGCGCGCCACGATGAC
>JANOBC010000178.1:0-2294 GCA_031411455.1 Limisphaerales bacterium | reverse complement strand
GCGGACTGCGCCTTGACCGGATTGTCGCGCAGCAACGGCACGATCTGGTCGCGGTAATTGGCGAGTTCTTCGGGCGCCATGCGCGGCTCCACGTCGGACGCGAAGCCGTAGCTACCAAGGAGACGCTTGGCGAAATCGGGATCATTCCAGATGGGCGCGAGTTCGCTAGTGGCGGGCACGGGCGCAAATTTTGGCACGTCATTCGTGCCCGCCGTAGCGGACACCGCGAGCAACACAAAAAATGATTTAACGCAAAGACGCAAAGGCACAAAGGCGCAACGCTGTTTGAGCCGGTGGTTGTCTGGCTCCGCGCCTTTGCATCTTTGCGTCTTTGCGTTGAAGTCTGTTCGGTTGCCGTTCATAAAATTTCTTGCTTGGTTTAGTTGGCCCCGACGCGGAAGCGCATCGGGATGCGGATGTAGGTGCGGACGGCCTGACCGTCCTTCATGCCCGGACGAAATCGCCATTTGCGAATCGCTTCCAGCGCGGGCTTTTCAAATTCCGGACGCGAGGAATTTTCCACGCGCGGTTCTTCCACCCGGCCGATCTCGTCCAAAATGCAAACCACCGTGACCGCGCCCTCGATCTTCGCTTTGCGCAATTCCGCCGGATACACCGGCGCGGTCTGCGAGACGGCTTCGGGCTTTTTCTCCAGATCAGAAACATCAAACGCATCTGACTGTCCCGCGTCTGCAGCGGTGAGCGAACGGATGTCGCCAAAACCAGCGAGCGCGCCACCGCTGCCCATCGCCACTTCCAAATCGGCGCTCAACGGAATCTGCTGCGGCGTGTCGGCGAGCTGCGGCTCCGGCGGTTTCTCCGGCGGCTTGGGCGGCTCCGGCGGCGGCGGTGCCTGTTCCTCTTTTTCCGGCGGCAAATCCGTGGCCGAAGTTTTCCGCAGTTCCAGCGTGTGATTCTGGCGATTGATGAAATGCGAGAACGGCAGGATGCAAAAGATCAGCGCCGTGACCGACGCGCCCATCGCGATGGCGAACGATAGCCCGGCGGCATTACTTTTCTGGTGATACACTTTTCGCATCGCACGAGAAGCAGCGGCTATTTTTTCTCCGTCGCGAGGCTCACGTCCTTCGCCCCGCCGAGTTTCGCCTCGTCAATCACGCGCACGACCATGCCGGAACGCGCGCTTTCGTCCGCCTGAATCACGACGGGCAACGGCTCCTTGGCGCACAGCCGTTTCACCGTGGGGCGCACGCCGCCGAGGCCGATTTCTTTTCCGCCATAAGCAATCTTGCCATCGGGCGTGATGGCGAAGATGACGCTGCTCTTCTCCAACTGCTGCGCGCTCGCGGCCTGCGGTTTGTCCACCGACACGCCCGGCTCCTCGACGAAGCTCGTGGTCACGATGAAAAAAATCAGCAGGAACATGATCACGTCAATCAACGGGATCAGGTTCAGCTCGATCGGTTCGTCCGGCTCGGCCAGGGTGCGGCGAAATCTCATGCGGAAACAGGTTCGAGAACTTTGTCAGTGACGGCGACCGCCTTGACCACGCCGGTTTTGGAACGGACAAACTGCCGGGTCATGCCGGAGAATTCCGCGCGGAAATGCCGCAGCGTGATGCCTTCGAGCCGCGCGAGAAACGCGACGTATTCATTGCGCCAGCGTTTCGCCACATGGTTCATCAGCAGGCCGGGGATCGCCACCATCATGCCCGTTTGCGTGGCGATCAGCGATTCACTGATGCCCTTGGCAATGATGTCGGAAGTCGAACTGCCGCCGATGCCAATCGCCTTGAAGGTGAGCAACATTCCCAGCACGGTGCCGAGCAATCCGAACAACGGCGCGGAGACGACCAGCACGCCTACGAACGCGATGCGCCGGTTGGCCTCGGGAATTTTCGTGGCCTCAACTTCGCGAAAACGGCCCTCGATGTCCTTCAGCGAATGCACTTCATCCTGTGTGTAGCGGATGAGTTCGCGGATCTGTTCCGGTGCCGTCGCCGGCTCGGCGACCCAGCCACGCAGATCCGCGTCCGTGACTTTCTTCAACCCGCGATGATAGAGCATCATCATCAGGTGGATCGCCGTGCTGTAGGCGATGAGGGCGACGATTGCCAGCGCGGCCATGACCAGGCCGCCGTTCGTCCAGGTGTGCAACATTTGATCCAAGGTGGCTTTCATAAGTTTATTGGTTGACGCGGTTGGATTCGCTGACCGAGAAAAAATTGTTGGCGGTTTCCGGCACGCCATTGATGAAGCCCACGCTCGTCTGCTCCATGCTGCCGATGATGCCCTTGGCTTTGCGGCTCAAGAACGCGTGGAACAACAGCGCCG
>JANOBC010000177.1:0-4767 GCA_031411455.1 Limisphaerales bacterium | reverse complement strand
CCTGCAGCCGCGCACACTCCCTTGGTGTGATGCGGATGCAGGGTTTTCCCGATTCGTTCGTCCTGCATCCGAAAGACGAGTCCGCTTATCACCAGTTTGGAAATTCCGTCTCGGTTCCCGTCGTCCGGGAAGTGGTTTTGGATTTTTTTAGGAACTCGAACGTGCTGGGTGAGGCTGAAAATATTCTAGCCGGACATCGTCTGGTTCAATTTGCCTAAAACCAAATCTAGTCTGAACGGATTGATTTTCTTCGTGTCTATTCGAGTGAATTCGTGGTTTAATTTCATAAGATGAAACTGTCGTTGTTATCCATTTTACTCGGCGTGGGGATGAGCGTGCCGCAGGTTTACGCCCTCGCGCGCCCGGCGAAGTTTGCCGATGCGGCCAAGAAATTTCCCCGCAACCTGCCAATCGGTATCGCGCTGATGTTGCTGGGCACGGCGTGGTTCGTGTGGAATGTGAACGTGGAACCCATCGCAGATTTTACCTCAATGAAGCCTTACATGATGGGCGGATTCATCGCCGTGGGCGTGCTGTCATGCATCTTCATCCAGGATTTTCTCGCCGTGCGTGGACTAGCGGTCGTCATGTTGCTGCTCGGCAAACTGATGGTGGACACCGGACGACCGTATTTGCCCACCACCATGTTTCACGCGCAACAAGGTGAAACAACTTGGGTGCTGGTGATTCAAGCGTGGGCCTACATCCTCATCGTCGCGGGCATCTGGTTCACCATCACGCCGTGGCGGCTGCGCGACTTGCTGAACTGGGCGACGGCGAATGAATCTCGCGTGCGTCTCGGCAGCGGGCTGCGGCTGGCGTTTGCGCTGTTCGTCGTGGCGCTGGGATTGACGGTTTTCCGCTCGATGTAAAATGAACCTGTCCGACTTCCGCGAAGATTACCGGCATGACTCGCTCGCCCGCGCGCAATTGAACCCGAGTCCGTTTGCGCAATTCGAGTCGTGGTTTCAAGCGGCGACTGGTGAACGCAGCCAAAGCCGCTGGCGCAAAATCGGCATCGCGCTTTTCAAACTTTGGAGCGCCATCTGCAATCATCGCCCCGCCGACATCAACGCGATGACGCTCGCGACGGTGGATAAAAACGGCAGGCCCTCGTCGCGCACGGTTCTGCTGAAAACCGTGGATGAGCGCGGTTTCATTTTTTTTACAAATTACGACAGTCGCAAAGGACGTGAACTTATGGAAAATCCGAACGCGGCACTGACTTTTTTCTGGTCGGAACTGGAGCGACAGGTTTGTGTGGCGGGCAGTGTGACGAAACTTCCAGCGGCGGAGTCGGAAAAATATTTTAAGAGCCGTCCGCGCGGCAGCCAGATCGGCGCGTGGGCCTCCAACCAAAGCGAAGCGGTTTCCGACCGCGCGACGCTGGAAAAGAAATGGCAGGAACTAGAAAAGAAATTTCCCGGTGAGATTCCCCTGCCCCCGCACTGGGGCGGATTCGTTCTGAAACCAGAGCGCATTGAATTCTGGCAGGGACGTCCGAGCCGCCTGCACGACCGTTTCAACTATTCTCGCCAAGCGGATGGTTCTTGGAAGATCGAGCGGCTTTCGCCTTGAGCCATTCTCAAAATTTGTAGGCCAGACCGGCGACGAGTTTGATGTCGTTTTTCACGCGACCGGCAGCCGGGCGATTTGCGTAAGACTCCACGAGGAAGGTTTTCTGGCTAAATGATTTTGTGATGGCCGTCTCCAGACCGATCTCAAAATTCACAACGAAGTTTTCCAGATTGTCTATCTGCGGAATGATTTCGCAGGATTGCCACAGCCGGGCGCGGTCACCAAACTTGTGCTCAAACCGATCGGCCAGACGCCACGTGGCAAAGTTCTGATCCTCGCCTCCCAGCCGTTGCGCTTCAAAGCCCACACCGCCTTCGATGGCCAGCGTGGTATTGGTCGTCTTAATCAAATAATAACCAGCGCCAGGGCCGACGGTCACCCGATAATCAATGTCTTTGATGCGATCCTGCAAACCATCCGCACGCAGATAACCGAAAAAACGCGGGGAAAAAAGATGGTTCCACTGAATGTGAGCCTTGTAGTTGTTGGCGGTGTCATGGTCGTCCTGCCGGCCATAAGCCAAGCCAGCGCCAAGCATGAACTCATCGGTCAGCGTCTTTTTCTGCGTCAAAAAATCTCCCGTGACCAACGTCGTGTTCTTGTTGCCGCGCGTCAGAGTCACCCCGGCGGAAATGCTGCTCTTCCAAGTCGGTTTGACTTCGGGTGTGGTCTTGGTCGGGCTGGTATCAGTGCTGGTGGCGGCCAATCCCGCCATCAGGCCAGTGGCGGCGATCGTGGTGAGAAACGTTCTTTTCATTTTCAGTTTGGCAGACAATTTTTTTCTTAATTTTTTCAGGGCGGAAAATTAAAACGGCGGTTTTGGTTTGATTCCAAAGCCGCCGCGTGACGCAAGTTTTTACGAATCAGAATTTATACGCAACGCCGCTCATGAGTTTCACGTCATTGCGCTTGCGTCCTGCCGCCGGCTCGCTGCTGTAGGTGTCGCTCAAGACGACCTGCAGGCTCAACGTTTTGGTGAAGGCGGCTTCCGCGCCAAGCTCAAAGTTGAAGACATAATTCTGGAAGCGGTCCACCTGCGGCATGATTTCCGCCATCTGCCAGACGCGCGTGCCGGGAGAAAACTTATGCTCGAAATTTTCAGCCACGCGCAAGATGGCGTAGGATTCATGATTGCCACCCAGGTCACGGAAGATCACGCCGGGACCGGCTTCAGCCGAGAACGTCGTGTTGGTCTGCTTGATGAAGTAGTAACCGGCACCGGTGCTCAACGTGACGCGGTAGCGCAGGTCGGCCACGGTGTCGCGCAGAAAATCACCGCGCACATAGCTGTAAAGGCGTTCGTTGAACAGGTGGTTCCACTGGCCGAACGCATGATAGGCCTCAATGTTCTTGACTGAATTCGCCTTGCCGTAGGCGGCTTCGGCGCCAAACATGAATTCATTCACCGGCGTCTTGCGCACGGTGCCAAAGATGATGTCGCCCAGCACGGTGTCGCTGTTGCCGGACGTTACCGTCAAGCGGGCCGCAACGCTGCTTTCCCACGGATACTTTTTTTCCGGAACGACCGTGCCAGTCGGGCCGGGGTTGGAGATGTCAGCGGAGGCCGTCAAAATGCCAGCCAGGGCAACAATGGAGGAGATGTGTTTTTTCATGTATGAGTGAGCATTAAAATACTTTCAGATTTTTTTTGGGCGATTATTTTGTCGGCTCTTCCGGGACGGCAACTTCCGCACCTTCTTCGCTGACGACTTGCGCGATGGCTTGCAGCTTGTCGCCCGCGTCGAGATTGACGAGTTTCACGCCCATTGTGTTGCGGCCAGCTTCGCGGATGCCGCCGACGGAAATGCGAACCATCTGGCCGCCGACGGTGATGAGCATGATTTCGTCCGTGTCTTTGACCGTGAGCGCGCCAACTACGCCGCCGGTTTTATCGCCGGTCTTCATCGTGATGATGCCCTTGCCGCCGCGTGACTGAACGCGGTATTCATCAAAGCCCGTGCGCTTGCCGATGCCGTTTTCGCCCGCGACGAGCAACGCCGAATCCGAAACCACAATCGCCGCTGCGATGAGCGCATCGGTTGGTTCGAGGCTGATGCCGCGCACACCGCCGGCGGCGCGCCCCATCGAGCGAACGTCGGTTTCCTTGAACCGGATGCTCATGCCTTCCTTAGTGATAAGAACCACGTCGTCGCCGGTATCGCCTTCGCCGGCGCTGCCGCGCGTGAGTTTCACGTCAATCAACGTGTCGCCCGGCTCGATGCCGATGGCGATGATGCCGCCTTTGCGGACGTTAGAAAATTCGGTGAGCGACGTTTTCTTCACGGTTCCTTGCCGCGTGGCGAAGAATAATTCGCCGGACTGTGACCAGGTAACATCTTTCTTGTCCGCGTCAGTCTTCGACAAAATGCGGATGAGCGCGGCGACCTTCTCGCCTTCCTTGAGTTCGAGCAGGTTCGCGATGCTCTTGCCTTTCGCGGCGCGGCCCATGTCGGGAATTTCGTGCACGCGCTCAACATACACGCGGCCGGAATTCGTGAAGAACATCAGATAGTCGTGCGTGCTCGCCGTGAACAGATGCTCGACAAAATCATTATCCTCCGCCGTCTCGCCTTCCTTGGTCGTCATGCCGATGACGCCTTTGCCGCCGCGACGCTGCGCGCGATACTGGCTGACGTTCGTGCGCTTGAGGAGACCGTTGTGCGTGAGCGTGATGATGACGCCTTCGTTCGCAATCAAATCTTCAATCGCAATCTCGCCTTCGTCCGGCACGATTTCCGTTTTGCGTGGCGTAGCGTGCTTTTCCTTGATGGCCAGCAACTCGGTTTTGATGATCGTCATCACGCGCGATTCCTTCGCGAGGATGTCGAGCAGGTCCTTGATGACTTCAATCAAGGCTTTGTATTCCTTGTCCACCTTGTCAATTTCCAAGCCGGTCAATTGATACAAACGCAAATCGAGAATTGCGTCCACCTGCCGCTCGGTCAGCGCGTAACGTCCGGCATCCAGGCGCGCCTCGCTGCGGATTAAAATCCCCCATGTCTCGACTTGCGTGCGGCTCCACTCGAACGCGAGTAGCTTCACCTTCGCCTCGTCGCGCGTCTTACTGGAGCGGATGATGTGGATGAACTCGTCGAGGTTCGACAGCGCGATGAGATAACCTTCGAGCAGCTCCGCGCGCTCCTCCGCCTTGCGAAGTTCGTAGCGCGTGCGCCGCAAAATGACCTCGCG
>JANOBC010000176.1:0-2134 GCA_031411455.1 Limisphaerales bacterium | reverse complement strand
ATTTGAGTGAGTTGCTCGATAAAATCATTGAGGACGTGCGGCAGTTCAAGCAGGTAAAGATTGAATTGGACGATGCCGGGCGCGAGCGATTGTTACAGGCGGCGCTGGGGCTGACATTGGGTGAAGCGGAAAATGTTTTCGCCAAGATCATCGTGAAGGATGAACGCTTGAGCGGCGATGATGTGAACGAAGTATTTGCCGAGAAGCAGCAGATCATCCGCAAAAGCGGGCTGCTGGAGAATTACGCCACGAGCGAAAATTTCGACCAAGTCGGCGGTCTCGCGGTGTTGAAAGACTGGCTCAACAAACGCTCGGCGGCGTTCAGCAAAGAGGCGCGCGCGTTTGGCCTGCCCGCGCCGAAAGGGATTTTGATGCTGGGCGTGCAAGGTTGTGGAAAAAGTTTGTGCGCGAAGGCGGTGGCAAACCAGTGGCAACTGCCGCTGCTGCGGTTCGACATGGGGCGGATGTTCGGCAGCCTCGTCGGGTCGTCGGAGGAAAACGTGCGCCGCGCCATCGCCGTAGCGGAATCGGTCGCGCCCGCGATTCTGTGGGTGGACGAAATTGATAAAGCGTTCGCCGGCTCGCAAGGTTCCGGCGCGACGGATGGCGGGACGACGGCGCGCGTGTTCGGAACTTTCCTGACGTGGCTTTCCGAGAAGACCGCGCCGGTGTTTGTCGTGGCGACGGCGAATGACATTTCGCAACTGCCGCCTGAACTGCTGCGCAAAGGTCGCTTGGACGAAATATTTTTTGTGGATTTGCCGAGTCATGAGGAGTGCAAAGAGATTTTCAAAATTCACCTGACGCGCCATTCGCGTCCGCTGGAAAATTTTGACCTCGAAGCGCTGGCGAAGGCGGGCAAGGATTTCAGCGGCGCAGAAATCCAGGAGGCCATCAACAGCGCGCTTTACGACGCGTTTTATGACAAGGCGGACATCACCACGGAATCCATTTTGATCACGCTGTCGCAAACCGTGCCGCTGGCCAAGACAATGGACGAGCAGATCAACCGGCTGCGGAGCTGGGCGGAGGGCCGCGCCCGCAACGCCAGCATCCCACGCGAACTGCTCAAACAAAGCACGGCGCGGCGGATGGAATTGTGAACTGACATCATGGATTTTTTCTGGGGCAACGTGTTTGAGTATTTCAAGGATCGCCGGGGCGCGGCGTTTTTCTTCGCGACGCTGCTGGCGTTATTCGTCGCGTTGATTGTCGGTGCGATTTTATACCACGTCATCTGCGCGTATGATTTGCAGGCCTATCTCGTTTATTCCCTGCCCGGCTTGGCGCTGATTTTAATGGCTTGGATTGGGAGCGGCATTGCCCAAGCACGGGCGCGGCGGCGGAACCGGTATAAAAGTTCACCTTTGTCGCGTGACGAATTGATCAAAGCTCGGTCAAAGTTAACAAGAATCAAACATTGAACGAATATGAGCTGCGTTTGCATTTTAACTCCGGTCGCGATCATGGCGTGGCCGGCTTTCAGCGCGGCGGTCGTGGCGGCGGCGGGTTCGCTCGGCTATCAGGTCGCCACTGAAATCAACAGCCACGTTCCGGGTGCAGCCATTGCGAGCAGCAACCGGGTGCAACTGGAGATTGAACGCAGCGAAGTGGTGACGAACCAGCTTGGCCGCGACCAGCGGATTTCTGTGGCGCGCGACGGCGTGACGGTGACGTTCTCGCGCGATGCGCGCGGCAAGGCAGCGCTGTGCGTGACGGGCAACGGCCAGAGCGACGAGACCTTGCGCGCGCTCGGCGAGGAATTGAGCCAGGCGGTTGTGCAGCAATATGTTTATCAGAAGCTGATGAGCGAGATGCAGGCGCGCGGGTTCAACGTGGTCGAGGAAGAAGTGAGCGAAGATCGTTCCATCCGCCTGAAAGTCCGGCAGTGGAAGAATTGATTTATGTCCCAACGCGAATTTGACATCACCATCGGCAAGAACGGCGAAGTGGAACTGCACGTCAAAGGTTTCAAAGGCCGCGCGTGCATGGAGGTCGTGAAACTGTTCGAGGAAATCGTCGGCGAAATGAAATCGCAGCAGCAGACGAGCGAGTTTTACGAACCGGAAGAACGGGTGCAATATCGCGTTGACCAGCGTCACTAATCTGAAAGACGTTCATCGTGGGCCGAAAA
>JANOBC010000175.1:0-4941 GCA_031411455.1 Limisphaerales bacterium | reverse complement strand
GCGAAAAGTATTTTTCGCTTCGCCCCGCCCTCGCTGGATTGAACGAGTTGAACGCCCGCTGTCGCGGCGGCGGCGGCGGCGGGGACGGGGGCGGTGCTGAAAATAAAACTGCGGGCGCGGTTCACGAGAAAATCAATCAGTGCGCGGCGACCGCAAATGTAGCCACCGCTAGCGCCAAGCGCTTTGCCGAGCGTGCCCATCTGGATTTCGATTTGGCCACTGACGCCGAGTTCATCCGCAAGGCCGCGTCCGTTTTTCCCGATGATGCCGGTGGCATGGGCTTCGTCCACCATGAGCCACGCGCCATATTTTTCTTTGAGTGCGACGATTTCACGGAGCGAGGCGCAGTCGCCATCCATGCTGAAGATGCTTTCTGTGACGATGAGAGTTTCCGCTTTCCGCTTTCCGCTTTCCGCTTTTGCCTTATTCGCCCATTTGAGAATTTCTTCGAGGTCGTTCAGGTCGTTGTGATCGAAGATGCGGAGTTTGGCACCAGAAAGTTTGGCGGCGTCCACGATGCTGGCGTGGACGAGCTTGTCGAGAATGATGATGTCGTCCTTGCCGCACAGCGCGGTGATGGTTCCGATGGCGGCGGCATAGCCGGTGGAAAAAGTCAGCGCGGCTTCGGTTTTCTTGAAGGCCGCGAGAGATTCCTCAAGTTCATGAAACGGCGCGAGCGATCCGCAGATGAGCCGCGATGCGCCGGCGCCGGCGCCGAATTTTTCCACGGCCTTGATGGCGGCGGCTTTGAGTGCGGGGTGGTTGGCGAGGCCGAGGTAATCGTTGGATGAGAAGTTGAGAAAGGTTTTGCCGCCAATTTCGATGCGCGGGCCTTGGGCGGAATCCACGCGGCGCAGTTCGCGGAACAAATTTTGTTCACGTAAAACACCGAGGCGCTGGTTCAATACTTCATCGAACGGATTCATTTTTCAGTCACAGATAAACACAGATGGACACAGATGAAAAGAAGTCGCGGCGATTCAGCTTTGTGGCGGAATCACCCAGCGGCCTTCGATCATGCTGGCGGCGACGTTGCCGGTGTGGGCGAGGACGGCGGCGTAAATGTCTTTTGATTTAGCCGGGCAGGGCAGGGCGATGAGGTCGGCAAAACTATTTTTGGAAAGCTGACCAATTTTTCCGGCCAGGCCGAGGGCGCGCGCGCCGTTGACGGTGGCCAGCTGCAAAATTTCTTTTGGCAAAATATTTTTATCGTTCGTGGCGAGCATCCGCATTTCGGCGAACATATCCAGCTCGGGTTTCTTTTTGCCGTCGCGGCGCGTGGTGGCAAGGCTGTCAGTGCCAAGGCAAAGGTTCACGCCGGCGCGCTCCAGACGTTCGCGTTCAAACTTGGCGTGGCGGAAATAATCATGGCTGCGCGGGCAGTGGACGACGTGCGTCTTGCTTTTGGCGAGCACGGCGGCATCGCCGCGCGCGAGGTGGTTGACGTGGATGGCGAGCACGTTTTCGCCGAGGGCTTTTTGCCGCGCGTAGTGGGCGACGGGCGAGCGGTGGCCGCAGTCGGTGTTGTCGCGGCCGTTGCGCGCGAGCCAGTCGTGCATGACGCCTGTGGCCTGGTGAAACATTTCAAACTCGGCTTCGGACTCGGCGATGTGAGTGCTGACGCGCCAGTTTTTTTTACGGGCGGCAGCGGCGGAAAGTTTCAGCAGCTCCGGCACGGTGGAATACGGCGCGTGGGGCGAGAGGTGCGCGGAGTGGCGCGGATGTTTGAGCGCGGAAATTTTGCGCGTGGCTTCACGCAATATGTCGCGGGGCGGACGGCGGGATTTGATGCCGGTCATTTCGAGGAAGGAAAACACGCGGAGCGGTGTGGCTTCCCAGACTTCGGGCAGGAGTTCCGGCACGGCTTCGATGTCGGCGACAGTGGTGGTGCCGGTTTTCAAAAGCTGGTGCGCGCCGCGCAGCCAAGATTGGGCGTATTCGGAATAATCCCAACTGGCCTTGTAGGCGGTGATGGCGGCGATCCAGTCGGTGAAACTTTTTGGTGGCGGAATTTCGCCAGCCATGCCGGTGTAGTCGAGGTGGCAGTGGGCGTTGATGAGGCCGGGGAGCAAGACGACTTCGCCAAGGTCAACCAGCTCGTGCGACCGGATGAGTGAAGAGTGATGCGTGAAAAATTTCCACGGATGCACGGCGCGGATTTTTCCGCCGGAAACCAAAACCGCGCCGTCCTGAATGGGCGGCGCGGTGATGGGCAAAACTATTTTGGCCCGAAGAATCATTCTTCTCCTGCGGAACGGCGGAGCGCCTTTACCTTGGTGGCGTCTTTATGTTTGATGACCTTGAACTTGCCGTGGCGTTTGCGGATCTGCTGTTCAATTTTTTTGGTGGCAGCGTCAATCGCGGCGTAGAGGTCGCTTTCGATATCTTTCGCGAAGAGGTCCGGGCCGCGCACGGCGAGGCGCATGGAGCAGGCGAATTGTTTTTCCGGCACACGGGTCTTGTCGTGTTCGAGGGTTACGCGCGCATCAATCGTCCAGCGGTCAAGGTGCTCCAGTTTATCAATCCGCTTCATGACGTATTTTTCAATCGCGTCGGTGAGCGTCACGTTGTGCAATTGGAGGATGAGTTTCATAAAAAAAGGATGAAGCCAGAATTAGAAAAAATCCAGTTTTAGTTTCGGGAATAATTTTTCAAGCGGGATTCGTGCCAGATGCTGCTTGTGATTTTGGCGCGGTTAATTATGCTCCGTTTCAATGGCTTTCGGAATGCAACTCTCGCAGCGGCTCACGCAGTCGCTCGTGCTCGCGCCGCAACTTCAGCAGTCGCTGGCGTTGCTGCAGGCGCCCACGCTCGAACTCAAAGCGCTCGTCGAAGCAGAACTTCAGCAGAACCCCGTGCTGGAAGAAGTGATGGATACGGACATTGAGGCGCGCGAAAAATCCACGGCGGAAGACAACGACTCGTCCACCATCAACGACCTCGCCGAACCGCCAGACGATGTGAAGTTCGACACGCCGGATACTTCCACGGACAAAGAGGACGCGCCTTCGCCCGCCGAAGATTTTCAAGCAGAGTTCGAGAAGCTCGTGCAGCAGGATCAGGAATGGCGCGACCAGTTTTCTTCAGCCAGTTCGCCCATCCGTTCCACGACCGACGATGAAGAGAAGCGGCAGTTCATGTTCGATTCGCTCACGGCGGAGACGTCGCTCGCGCAACATTTAATCGAGCAGGTGCGCGATACAGATTTGGATGACAAGGAGCAGGCGGTGGCGGAATTAATCATCGGCAACATTGACGACTACGGCTATCTCAACGTCACGGTTGAAGAATTGGCGACGCAGACCACGCTGCCGGTGGAGGACATCATTGATGTGTTGGATGTCGTGCAAGGCTTCGACCCCGTTGGCGTCGGCGCGCGGGATTTGCGTGAGTGCCTCATGCTCCAGCTCGAACGCGCCAAGTTGGATCGCACACTGGAATTCATCATCATCCGCGACCACATGGACGCGCTCGCCAAACGCCGCATCCCCGAACTCGCGCGCGGCACTGGCCGTTCGCTCGACGACGTGCAGGAAGCCCTCGCCCGCATCGCCAAGCTGGAACCGCGCCCTGGCCGCGCATATTTGCCGGTGATGGAGCAATACGTCACGCCCGAAGTTTTCGTCGTCAAGAACGGCGACGACTACACCGTGACGACCAACGACGAGCAGATTCCCCACCTCCGCATCAGCAACGTCTATAAAGATTTGATGGCCGCCGGCGAAAACAACGCCGAGGTGAAGAACTATATCCGCGAAAAAATCCGCGCCGGAAAATTCCTCATCAAGAGCTTGCAGCAACGCCAGAACACCATCTGCAACATCGGCCGCGAAATCGTCAAGCGGCAGCGCGAGTTCATGGACAACGGCATCGCCTTTCTCAAGCCGATGACCATGGCGCAGGTGGCGGAAGTCGTGGGCGTGCATGAGACCACCGTGAGCCGGGGCGTCTCCGGCAAATACATCGAGACTCCGCAAGGCGTGTTCGAGATGAAATACTTTTTCACCGCCGGCCTCGCCAGCACCAGCGGGCAGGACGTATCCAACACCAGCGTCAAGGACATGGTCGCGGAAATCTTCAAAGCCGAGAACACCACCAAGCCGCTCTCCGATCAGGAAGTGGTGAAGCTGCTCACGGACAAAGGCATCACCATCGCCCGCCGCACCGTGGCGAAATACCGTGATGAACTGGGAATTCTGCCGTCGAATCTGCGGAAAGTTTATTGAAGTTGGCGGCGGATTCTACGCGGCCTATCTTCTGTCAGGAGGCTCGTGTCTCATATCGTAATCTTTGCCATGCTTGTGGCGACAAGTCATTCATCGGAGCGCTGACAACTCAGACGCGTTCTGATGATGGTATTGTCAATGAGTTGATTTCATTCCAGCTGGAATTTTTATGCGGGAGACTTTGTTTGAATGCGGATTATTTTATTCGGGTTGAAAAAAAAACAACACTCGAATTGGTTCGCCCCAAGCTGCCATCCCTGAATTCATTGGCAAATCCCGAGTTGTCAACCGGTTTATCAAACATGGCATCGTCATTGCTAAACAAGTCTTGGTTGCGGTTGTTATGTTTGGGGTGGGGAACCACGAGTGCTTGAATAGCTGGAGGAGGTGGTTCAGGTATTCGTTGCAACTCGGGGGCTGCATAACGCACGTGCCCGTCGGCATTGTCTGTTTTTAATCTGCGCTCACAAGGGGGTGGCAGTTGGAACAGTTGAACCGGCAGGGCGCGTGCGTGTGAGTCAGTAAAGTTTTCTTCACCTGTTTTTCCTTTTCGATTTAACCCAAATCTCGAAGTTGAAACCTCTGTATAGATTCTCGACGATGTGGAACGCAAGGCCGTGTGGCATCCGATTGGAATCTGATTCGTAGCAGCCGACGTGAGGAGGGGCTCAACAAAAGCGGATGGCAGGAAATACTCTCACGCCACCAAAATTCG
>JANOBC010000174.1:0-12595 GCA_031411455.1 Limisphaerales bacterium | reverse complement strand
GGGTGCGGGGCAGCCCTTCTTGGGTTTCTCGCTCGCGGATTTTCCGAGTGGCTTCGTAACCGTCCATCTCCGGCATCTGGCCATCCATCAGGATGATGCTGGGGTCATCTTGCCGCCAAGCTTCCAAAGCCTCAATCCCGTTGCTCACAATGCGCACATTGTCATAGCCAAGTTTTTTAAGCTGCTTCAAGCCGACCAGTTGGTTGATGGCATTGTCTTCAGCCAGCAGAATGCGGGTGCGGTTCGGCTCGGCCGAAGGCAGCGGGGTGCGGGTGCCGTTGAGAAATTTGAGCGCCGCGGCCGCGCCGTTGACCGGCTGGGCCGCCGTTGTTTGCCGGGTGAACTGAAGCGTGAACCAGAACGTCGAGCCTTGGCCCACAGTGCTGGTGACACTGATGCAGCCGCCCATCAGTTCGACGAGCTTGCGGCAGATGGCTAGGCCGAGGCCCGTGCCGCCAAACCGGCGCGTGGTGGATGTGTCTGCCTGCGTGAAGGACTGGAATAATTTTTTCTGGGATTCCTCCGACAGGCCGATGCCGGTGTCGCGGACGGAAAATTGCAATTGAATTTCCCCGTCCAGTTCCCGTTGCTGCGCGATTTCCAAGGCAACTTCGCCCTTGTCGGTGAACTTGACGGCATTGCCCATCAGGTTCAGCAAAATCTGCCGGAGGCGGGAAGGATCGCCCACCACATTGGTGCATACGCTTTCCGGGATCGAATAATTCAGGGCCAATCCTTTGGCTTGTGCGCGGGGGGCAAGCAACGCGATGGAGTTCGTCACCACTTCGCGCAGATCAAACCCCACTTTTTCAATGGTCATCTTGCCCGCTTCGATTTTTGAAAAATCAAGGATGTCGTTGAGGATGCACAGCAGTGCGTCGGCGCTGGTTTTGATCGTGTTGGCAAACTCGTGCTGTTCGGGGGCCAAAGGCGTTTCGAGCAGTAGATTGATCATGCCGAGGACGCCGTTCATGGGCGTGCGGATTTCGTGGCTCATGTTGGCGAGGAATTCACTCTTGGCCTTGCTGGCAACGAGCGCGCCTTCTGCCATTTTTTGGGTGCGTTCGGCGGCGAGCTGGAGGAGGTCATTAGCGGTAGCTAGATCGGAATTGGTTTTTTCCAACGCGACCGTCCGTTGCGAGACCATTTGTTCGAGGTCTTCGAGGCGTATTTTTGCCTGCTGGTAAAGCCGCCATTTTTCCGTCATCGAAATCGCCAGTTGCAGCACCTCGATGTTATCGAACGGTTTTTTCAAAATCACGAGCCGGTCGGAGTAGCCAAGTTTTTTCAGCATGTCTTCCCAGGAATAATCCGAATAGGCAGTGCAGATCACGACTTGCAGGTCGGGATACTTCTCCCAGATTTTCGCCGTCGTCTCCACGCCGTCCCAGCCGGGCGGCATCCGCACGTCCACGAACGCCATCGCGTAAGGCTGGCCTTCTTGCAGGCTCTGCTCGATCAGGTCGAGGCCTTCTTGGCCTTGGAAGGCGGAATCAATCTGGAATTCCGGCAGTTCGATCTGCGGCGTCTCTTCACCGAACAACGCCGCCTCGGCGTCGGCCATTTCACTGGACGCGGCTTTTTTCTTGCCGAGAATTTTTTTGAAGTCGTCGTGAATGGCCTTGTTGTCGTCAATCACAAGGATGCGATGATTTTGATTGGGATTGATGTTCATAGGTCTGATTTCTTTTGTTTGGCTGGCAGTTCAAGCGTGAAATTGGCGCCGCGGTTGTGGCCTTCGCTGACGACGTAAAGTGCGCCGCCCAGTTCCTTGGCGGCCAGTGCGCCGCTGTGCAGGCCGAAGCCGTGTCCTTCTTTGCGCGTGGTGAAACCATGGCCAAAAATGCGCGTCAGGTTTTCCTGCGGGACACCGACGCCGTTATCAATGACCGAAATCTTGATGCGGCCATCGCCGTTGAAAACCCGCAGGGTGATCTGCTTGTCGGTGCGCCCGGAATCATCGCACGCATATTTTGCGTTGCGGATGAGGTTCACCAGAATTTGCAGCACCTTGTGCTTCTCGGTCAGAATCGGCGGCACGTCGGCGAACTCGCGCACGACGGTTACCTGATGGCGGTTCATCGCGCCGTTATTCATCCGGATCGCGTCCTCGACGAGTTCCGTGACTTGGAGCGATTCTAAAACACCGGACGCCTTGGCGTAGCTTTGCTGCATCGAAACGATCTCCTTGATGTGAACGATGTTGCTCACCAGCGAGCTGACTTCTTGCAGGATGTCCGCCTGTTCCTGGGCGAGATTCGCGGCCAAGTTGGCGAGATAATTTGGCAGCAGTTTGCCCTTCGGATCGTTCGTGAAATAATTTCCCAGGTCGTTTTCATGCGCGCGGATGAGCGTGATGGACTTGGTGATGTTCGCGACTTTGGAATCGCGCATTTTTTCGGCGATGAGGGAACTGGAGACATTGACGCTGTTGAGCACGTTGCCGACGTTGTGCAGGACGCTCGTGGCCACTTCGGCCATGCCCGCCTGGCGTGACGCATCCAAGAGCTGTTTGTGAACCTGACTGAGTTTTTCCTCGGCCTCCTTGATCGCGGTGATGTCCAGCAGGATTCCTTGGCTGCCTACGACTTTTCCACCGGCATCGTGCACCGGCGTCTTCACGACATGTAAAAATCGGGGCGTGCCATTTGGATTGTCATAGCGTTCCTCCACTTCAATCTGTTTCCCGTCTTGCATGATTAATTCATGGTGATTCTCACCCTGGGTCGCCAGCCGGGACTCCGGCGTTTCGCTGGAATTTTCCGGGTTATGGTTCTGTAACTCGTAAGCGGCAAGTTCCTGCGCGGTTTTACCCAGCATCTGTTCGGTCGTCAGATTTTTGAGCCGGCAAAACCAGAGATTGGTGAAAACGAAACGGCCTTCAGCGTCTTTGCGGAAAACCCCGGCCGGCAGTTGTTCCACCAGCGAATGATAGAGCGCCTGCGATTCATGCAGCGCCTCCTCCGCTTTTTTCCGTTCGGCGATTTCCTGGGTCAGTTTGAACGTTCGGTCAGCCACGGTGCGCTCGATGTCCGCGTTGACGGTTTCCAAAGACGCCTGCCGTTCCGCCAGGCCCAGCATATCGCTCAAGCTGTGACGGATGGAGATGATCAAAAAAGTGTCTTCAAACAGAACCCAGCCCGCGTGTTCCACCCAGCGCCACGGACTCGCGGTCAGCACGCCGAAAACTGATTGCGGCCAGAAAGTTCCGCGCAGGAAATGATCCATTGCCACGACCACCGTCCCGGAGACCAGCACCCGCCAGTCGCGATAGAACGCCAGAAATGCCAGCGAGCCGAAGACATGAAAGTGCGTTTCAAGCCGCCCGCCGGTCAGGTGGATGAACAGCGCTGAAAAAGTCATTTGCGCGATCGCGATGGTATGACGGGTCAGGATACGCCCCGGCTGTTTCAAAGCCAGATAGACCGGAAGACTCGTGATGGCGCCGCCAAGAAAAATTGCCGCCCAGACGTGCAAATGGGTCTGGCTTGTCGCACCGATCCAAGTTCTCGGTGAAATCCACAAAGCCGCAGCAATTCCGCCCAGCCATTGAATCACCATCAAGATCGCAAACATACGGTCGGCGCGCTGGTGCACCTTGTTCTCGGCAGACTGGAACAGTTCTGCTGCCCGCACCGCCCGCGGCTTAGGATTGATGTTGTCCGCATTTATTGTTTGCACACGACACCTCCTAGTTTTTGTTGAGCTTGAGTTTCAAACAGAGCGCAGCCGAAAACCGGAGCTTGGACTTGATCGGTATTCTTCTGCGCCAATAAAATTTCTACCGCGCTGCGTCCGGGGTTGTCACCGGCATGACCCCGCGCCATCGTGATGCCGCCTTGGAACAGCAGCCGTCCGTTCTGGTCATAAAGCACTGTCTGGCCGGAGGTCTCAGCCTGGAAGCGCTGCGACTCAATGGCCGCAGTGTCACAATAAACTTTCACTCCGGGAATCGCCGCCGCCTTGCGCGCCAAATCCGTGTTCGTCCAATCTTCCATCGTGCCGGACGGTTTGATGAACCACACTTGCGCGCTCAACCGCCCCTGACAATCAGCCATGAGCTGCTCCAGTTCGCCCAGACTCGCCCGCGTGCAGGGACAGCGCGGATGCGCGAACATGATTAGCGTCGGACGGCTGGCGTCCAATTGGATTCGGCTTTGCACCGGCCAATTGGCTGGAATGGCGCCCGTGGTGCCGGGAGAATTGGCATGATAGGCAATCAGGCCCATGCCGGTCACGACCGCCGCCAGCCAAACCATGGTTAGGCTCAAAACCCCGGCCAACCGGTTAAAACCCCGGAGTGTCGTTTTTCCATGTGGGTGGTTAGGCCGATTCATATCTGTCCAGATTTTGTTTTGCCGCTGTCTGATTTTGATTCGTTATCCGACTAGCCTGACCAACCCGGCGCAAAAATTTCGCTTCCTGCCCACGAAAAAGTGTCTTGATTTTGCTGGGTGGCATCAGGCTGTCGTTATTTGGTTCAATAGTCATGGCCTTAAAATTCCGGTTGTAATTCAGGAGGCTCATACCAGTAATCATGCCAAGCCACCGCCAATGAGCGGCAGTAACTTGCCCTTTCTAGTGATGTTAATTTACCTTCCGGAATAAGTGGCAGACTTGAAGAGAAAACCAAGGTGCTCAATCCGCATTTCATTGCTGCGGCGCGAAGGTGACTTGCCGCCGTCGCAGTTTTTTTCAACAGTTGCTAGACCTCATCAAGTCTTGGGCAGGTTGACGAAAAAGGCTTTGGCGTTGGCGGCGAGCTGCTCGGTCGTGAGGTCTAGCGTCTGTGTGGCGATAGACCATTGATGGCCGAACGGATCTTCCACCTGTCCGTAGCGGTCGCCCCAGAAGGTGTCGGACATGGGCATATTGATTTTGCAACCGGCTTGGACGGCGCGGTCGAACAGCGCGTCGGCGTTCTCGGTGTAGATGTGCAGATAGACGCTGGAGCCGCCGCGACTTTTTGGCGACAGGCAGGCGGGCGGAAATTCTCCGGCCAGCATCAGCATAGAGCTGCCGATTTTCATCTGCGCGTGCATCAGGGATTTTCCATCGGGCGACATCAAGCGCATCGTCTCCTGCGCGCCGAAAGCTTGCTTGTAAAACTCAATCGCGGCGACGCCGTCGTCAACGATGATGTGGGCGGACAGCGTGTTGAATCCGGCAGGAACGGGTTGGGTCATAATTTTTATTTGGTTTTAATTTTGCCGGCGGTTGAAATTTTTTAATTTGCGGAACAACATCAATCCAGCCACACCCACGCAGCCCCAGCCGAACCAATCACCGTGGCGGTTGTAAAAAGTGGCGGCGGATTTTTGTTCGGCGGACAGCAGCGGAATTTTTACCGTCAGCACGCCGTCGCCGTATTCGCTACCGTGCGCGTCGTGGAAGATTTTTTCCACGCGGCCATGCGCGTTGATGGTGCAGGTCACGCCGTTATTGGCGCAGCGGAGCAGGGGAACGCCGTTCTCCACGCAGCGGAAAACTGAATTCGCCATGTGCTGCCATTGCTCGGAACTGTCGCCGAACCAGCCGTCGTTGGTGAGGTTCACAAAAAAATCCAGGTCGTCCTGCGCCGCCCCGCGCGCGACGCTGGCGAAGGTGTCCTCAAAACAAATCAGCGCGGCGCATTTGGCACGCCCCACTGCAAACGTCACCGGCTGTTCGCCTTCCGTCCAACCACCGACGATGGGGGTGAACCATTTCAAAAACGGCAGCCACTTCACGAGCGGAACGTATTCGCCAAAGATGACGAGCTTCTGTTTGTGATACGTCGTGGTGAGTTTACCCTGCGGGTTCACGAGGTAGGCGGCGTTGAAAAAATTCGTTTCGGCGGGCGTGACGGTGGCATCTTCGCCGTTGAAGATGAGCCAGACGTGATGCCGCAATGTGAGGTCGCTGATGGCGCGGCAGTTTTCCTCGCTCATCTCCGGCACGGCGGATTCCGGCCAGATGAGCAGGTCGGTTTCGTTCGTAAGCGCGGCTTCGTTTTGCGCGAGGAATTGGGCGAAAGTTTTTTCATTCGCCGCCGGATCCCACAGCACCGTCTGCGGGATGCTCGGTTGAATCATCGTGACGCGCAGAGAATTTTCCGTGGCCGCGCCGTGGTTCATGCGGAACAAACCGCTGGTGAAGCACGCGATGACAACGACGAGCGGCAAAACAATTTCCGCCTGCCAGACGTGGCGTTTGGCGGGGTTCACCAAAATCATCCGGGCCGCACAAAATAGCGCGAGCGAAAACCACACGACCAAAAACGACACGCCATAAACGCCGGTGACGGACGCGATCTGGATGAGCGGGACGAGCTGGTATTGCGAGACGCCGACGAAGCTCCACGGAAATCCACCGAGCAGATGCGCACGGAGAATTTCCAGCGCGGCCCACGCGGTGGCGGCGGTGAGCGACCAGAGGAGACGGCGGAGCCAGGTTGAAGTTTGAAATTTGAAATTTGAAATCAGCCAAGTCCAAGCGCCAGTGAACAACGCGAGATACGCGGCGAGCAAAACCCATCCGAGCGCGGGCAGGAACGGAATACCGTGCCACGCATACGGAATCAGCAGCAGCCAAGAAAGTGACGCGAGCCAGAACGCGAATCCGCTGACGCAGCCGACGCGAAAGGCGTCCGGGCCGGTCTTGCCGTTCGAGGCGAACAGGAGCACGGCGGGCGCAATCCACGCAAAACCGGCGAAGCTCCACTTCGGAAACGCCACCGCCAGCAGCAGTCCGGCGACGATGGCGATGAGGTAGCCGCTGCGAATGAATAATTCCGTGGCGACGCTTTTGGCGACGGTGAACGCGGAATAATTTTCGCAGAACGTCGCGCCGAGCGTGGTGCAGTTCGCCGCCTCGCGCAAAACTTTTGGGCTGGCATTGACGACGACGGCCTGCCGCGAGCCGCGCCACACGGCGAAGTCGGCGGAGGAATTTCCGGCGTAGTCAAAGCCGCGTTCGCCGAATTTTTCCGTGAGTGCGCGGAGCTTGTTCTCGCTGCGGAGATTGGTTTTGCCGTCGCTGGCGAGGACTTCACCAAAGAGGCCGACTTGCGCGGCGATGGGCTGCGCCATTTTGAAATCGGATGCGGTGGCCAAAATGATTTTGCGCCCAGACTTTTTTTCTTCGCGCAACCAGTAGAGAAATTTTTCATTCAACTCCAAGTCGGCGGGATTGACGGTCACGCGCGCGGCGAGTTTTTGTTTCAGCAGCGCCCGGCCGCGCGTCCACCAGAACAGGATTTTGAAGAGGGTAAACGGATTCCGCCGCAGGAGTCGCGCGAGCGATTCCCACATCATGTCAGAGCGGATGAGCGTGCCGTCGAGGTCAACGACGAGCGGAATGTTTTTCGGATCGGCCACGCGCGTATGCTGGCGGATTGAGTTGGCCGCTGGCAAGACTTCAACTAGCCTGTGCGCGTGAAATCCGTTTTGCGAAATCCGTTCTGGGTGCTGGGCCTCGTGGTGCTGTGGCGCGTGATGCTGCTAGTTTTTACCGGCCAGCCGATACCGGCGAACGACGCATTTTATTTCGATGGTGCGATGGGGAACTGGCTGCGGCACGGCGAGTATTGCAACCCAAGCATCGCGCTGGTCTTCCCCATTTCGGGCCAGCAAGTTTTTTGCGCCTACCCGCCGATGTATCAGGTGGCGCTGTTGTTTTGGATGCAGCTTTTCGGTGCGTCGGTGGTTTCGGCGATGGCGCTTCATGTGGCGATGTTTGCGGTGGCGGGCTGGCTCACGGTGCTGGTGGTTAAAAAATATTTTCCGGCGGCGACGAACTACGCGCTGGTTCCGTTGCTTTTTTTTGCGTTCACATTTGACGACCGGCCGGAAGGCTTGGCTCACGTCTTCGGGATGCTGTCGCTGTGGCTGGTGGCAAAAAGCATTTCGCAGGGCGCGAGCTGGGCGACGCTGGTGGGCATTACGCTGGCGCTGCTGGCGACGCTGTTCACTTCGTGCATTCCCGGCGCGCTTTATTTTGGGGCGGGGTTTCTGGCGCTGGCGCTGGTGTGGTTGAAGGAGCGGAAATTTTCCCCATTCCTGCCCTATCTGCTGGCGACGTTTCTGTTCGCGGCAATTGTTTTCGCAATTATCAAAATGGAGCCGCTGTGGTGGGCGGGGTTTCAGGCCGCCGCGCAGCAACTGCCCCTCGCGAGCCGTGGTTTTCACGCGCCGACAACGCTCGACGTGGTGAAACTGGTGCGGACCGTGCCGGTTTTTTTTCTGGGAGCCTGCCTGCTGCCTTGGCTATGCGCGCGGCGGCGGGAAATTTTTTTGACGACCGAGCCTTGGCTGGCGCTGGTGGGTGGAATTTTTCTCATGGGCTGGATTATCCTGCTGGCGTTTGTGACGTTGCTGTCGGCGGACTACGTCGGGCAAGTGCTGTTCTTGCAGGTGCTGCTGGCGGCCGGGTTGCTGGCGCTGGCGGGGAAATTTTTTCCGGCGCGTGAACATTTTCTGCGGGTCGTGCTGCTGGGCTGTGCGCTGCTGATTTCGATCCGCGCGATCGGCATGACGACGTGGGGCGTGGCGTGTGCGTGGAAGAATAGCCGTCAAAGTGCGGAGGCGGTGTTGCGCGGGGAGTTCGCGCCGTTGGTGCCGACGAATGGGCCGGTGTTTGTGTCGTCAGCCTTTCTCTACACCGCCGCCGAGTTGAACGTGAAAAACGTGGTTTCGGCGGACTGGTATTTTGACCACGCGCACTGGACGAATAACGCGGATGTCATTGGCCTTATCCGCGCGCGGCCGCAGAAGCTGGTGCTGACGCAGTTTGATTATTATCGTGGCTTCGTGACGCCGTTGGAGAAATTGCGGCAGCAGCCGGGCCTCGTGGAAATCCGACGGCGTGATTTTGCAGTGGTGCGGACGCCGGATTTGATTCCCTCGCTGCAACGCGTGGTGCAGCATATCTCGTGGGCGCCGGTGATTTTAGATTTGGAGTGGAAAACGCCGCCGCCGCTGGAACTGATTCGGTGAGCGGGTAAAAAAATGTTTTGCTAGCTTTCTGGGAATTTTCATTGCACCCGCTGCGGTTTGGTTTTAGTGTCGGCTCAAACCCGAGGCTGCTTATGTATTTTGGCGTAGATTATTATCCTGAAGCGTGGGTCTTTCCCCACGGCGGCTCTGCCGAAAACCCCGAGGCGCAGTGGCTGCAGGACGCGCAGCTCATGCACGCCGCCGGCTTCAACGTGGCCCGGCTCGGCGAATTTTCCTGGGGCCTCTGCGAACCGGACGAAGGCAAATACAATTTCGACTGGCTCAAGCGCGTGATGGACATCCTCGGCGAGCATGGAATAAAAACCGTGCTCGGCACGCCCACCGCCGCCCCGCCCATCTGGCTCGCAAAAAAGCATCCGGAGATTTTGCCGGTGGATGAATTTGGCCGCGTGAAGCACGAAGGCACGCGCCGCGCGGTCTGCCTGAACAGCGAGGTGTATTGGAACCATTCCAAGCGGTTCGTCGAAAACATGGCGCGCGCGCTGGGCAAGCACGAGCACCTCATCGCCTGGCAGATTGACAATAGCCTCGGCGGGCATTTCACGGAGGCGGCGTTCAACGAAGATACGCGCCGCGACTGGCATCTCTGGCTAGAGGCAAAATACGAGACCATTGAGAAACTTAACCAACGGCTTGGACTGCGTCATTGGGGCCAGGTGGTTTCGACGTGGAACGAAGTGCCGCTGCCGATGGCCGCACCGACGATTCACAATCCAGCGCTCGTGCTAGACTGGAATCGTTTTTGCAGCGACACCATTGTGCAGTTCGTGTCCATGCAGGCAGACGTGCTGCGTGAACTTTCTCCCGGACGACCGGTGACGACGAATCTCCGCGCCTTGCGCCACCGCTTCGATCATTTCGATCTGGCCAACGTCCTCGACTTCGTCTCGATTGAAAGCACGGCGGCGATCAAGGCGAAACCGTCGGAAATCGCCTGCGAGATTGATATGCTTCGCTCGCTCAAAAAATCCGGCGTCAAGACGCCGGACGGCGACGCGGGGTTCTGGGTCATGGAGCAAAAGGCGGGCAACGTCAACTGGCAGGACGTTAATTCGCTCGTGCGTCCCGGCGTGCTGCGGATGTTCACCTACCAGCTCATCGCGCGCGGGGCGACGGCCATTTTGTATTTTCGCTGGCGCCAGCCGCGTTTCGGTTCCGAGAAATTTCACGGGGCAGTCCTGCCACACCATCTCGAAGGCAGCCGCCGGGTCTATGATGAAATTTCCCAGATCGGCGAAGAATTGAAGCTGCTCGCGCCCGCCTTGAAGGATACGAAAGTTTCCGCCGAGGCGTGCATTCTGTATTCGCATGATAACGACTGGGTGCTGTCGCAGCCGAATCAGCCGAACAAGCACTTTAGCCTGCGCGAACACATTCAGCTCATTTACAATTCGCTGCATGAGCGGAACATTGCCGTGGATTTCGCTCGGCCGTCCGAAGATTTGTCGAAATACAAAATTGTTTTCGCGCCGTCGCTGCACTTGCTGACCGGCGGCGAGGCAGATCGCCTGAAACTTTATGTCCAGAACGGCGGCACGCTCGTGGCCACGTTCAACACCGGGCTGGTGGATGAAAATAACACGGCGACAGATGCCGGTTTTCCGCATGACCTGACGGATCTGTTCGGGATGGAGGTTCAGGAATTCGACGCGCTACCGCCGGGCGAGGAAAACCACCTCACCTTCAAAGGCGCGTTCCAGACCAGCCATCTGCACTCGGCGAAATTGTGGTGCGACCTCATCGAGCCGAAGGGCTGTCAGGTGCTCGCGGCCTACACGAAAGATTTTTACGCGGGTAAGCCGGCGATGACGCTGAACACGTTCGGCCTTGGTAAGGCAATTTACATCGGCACGCAAAGCCACCAGCATTTTTACAACGACCTCGTCACCTGGCTGCGCCAGACCGTTGGGCTGCAGCCGTTGTTGAAAGTGCCGGAGCACATCGAGGTTTCCATGCGCGAGAAGGAAGGTTCGCGGGTTTATATCCTGCTCAACCACCAGAATTCACAGGTGCGCATCCAGTTCTACAAGCCGATGCACGACTTCATGACCGGCAATAACATCGTGGGCAACTACGACCTGCCGCCGCACGGTGTGCTGGTGATTGATGACCATCCCGATGTGAAAGCGGCGGTCTGATCTGGAATTTGCGGGCAACGCCAACGGGGAAATTATTTTGAAGGCCACGGATTGAAAATTTTTGCGTGGCGGAAATCTTTCTCGTTGCGCGTGGCTACAGCGTAGCCGGTCTGGACGGCCATCGCTTCAATCAGTGAATCCCATAACGCTTGCGGTTGGCGTTTTACTTTGGCGGTGTGCCGCAGCCTCGCCCACGTCCGCGCGCAACCGGCGTCCCACGCTAAAATCAAACCATCAAAGTCGCGAATGAAATCATCCAAGCGGGCATTGATCTGGATTTTGCGCACGGGGCTGGCCGTGGATTCCGCACCCTCTTGGATCTCTGCGATGACTGGCGCGGGAACAAACCAGTCCGCTGTTTCGATGAAGTCCACCACGTTTTTTTGAGGGGACGGTTTCCACCATTCGGAAAGGACATTGGTGTCGAGGAGGTATTTCATTCGCGGCTTTGAAAGAGGCTTTAGGCGAACAGGCATTTTTGACCAAAGCGGCACTGGCCCGGCGACTGATTGAGAAAACCGATTGCTCGCAGGCGACGGCTTACCGCGCGACGAGCAGGGGCGGTTATCTCTGGCAATACCTCGAAACGGATGACAGCGGCGCGGTGAAATTGAAGGAAAAATAAAAAAAACGCCTGATTTTCTTCTCGCCGACAAAGCCGCTGGATTTTTCCAGCGGCTTTTTCGTTTTCCACCTGTCCCGCGCGCGGCCACTGGCACGTTTCCGAGTGAGAAGGTGAGAAGGTGAGAAAGAGAGTGAGAAAAAATTCTCTCTCTCTCCCCTAGGCTTTCTAGGGTGAGAATTCTCATTCTCACCGACAGGTGGGGGGGTGAGATGAGTGAGAAACGCCATTTGCAGGGGTTTTGGCATGGTTTTAGATCTAAAAATTCAGGGGGTGAGAAAGCCGGAAAAGGCTGTTTTGGGGTAAAAACCTGTCCTTCTGTGCCATCTATGCAAATGCGGCGGCTCTGACAGCATCGGCAGCGCATGAAACGAAAAACCATAGACGCTCAAGAATTCAAGCTGGCACTCGAACGTGCTGCAAAAAAAATCGGCAAACGTAAGCGCCTCACCGCTGGGGCTGCGTTTGAACTCATCCTCGAAGCCGCCGCGAAATAAATCCTATGTTCAAAAAACTCCGCTTACTCCTCTCACCTGATGAAAGTAATTCGTCTGAAATTCCGCCGGGTGATGTTCCGCCCGAAAATAAAATTCCGCCCGTTGAAACGCCCTCGCCGGTTCCGGCCCCGCCGCCCGCCGCAAAACTTGTCGTCGAAGGTGACGTGAAATCCGAACGCGAGTTGCAACTGGAAAAAAAATTGCGCGACGCCGAACTGAAGGCGGCAGAGTTGGAGCGCGATTTGCAAAACGTCATCGCCGAACCGCCGCCGGTGACTGTCCCGGCTCCCGCGCCCGCGCCGAAACCGGCGAAGGTGAAACGTGCGCGGATGTTCCCCACGA
>JANOBC010000173.1:0-5026 GCA_031411455.1 Limisphaerales bacterium | reverse complement strand
CTTGATCAGCGTGGTCATGAAATTTTCACTGTCGAACGAGCCGCCGACGGAAGTTCCTAAAATAATTCCGGCGCGCTCGCCGCAGTTTTCAAAATTAATTTTTGCATCCGCAATCGCCTCGCGCGCGGCGAGCCAGCCGAGTTTATCGCTGCGGGAACTGCGCGTGGGTGCGCCGAGTGCGATGAGGTCGCGCTGGATTTCGCCGGTGACGACCTGGCCGTAGCGCGGTGATTGGAAAAGAGAAAGCGGTTTCAATCCGCTCGCGCCGCTAGTGACCGCGCGCCAGATTTCTTCCACGCCAAAGCCCGCCGCTGACACAATGCCGAGGCCGGTGATGACGGGAAGGCGAGTTGAGGGTGGAGAGTTGATAGTTGATAGTTGGCCGCTTGTGGTTGGCATGGCGTTGACGTTTTTTCTATCAACTAAAAATGAAAAAGCGGAGATGTGCTGGCTCCGGCGACTTAAGCTGCGGCGTGTGCATAAACTCTAATCCAATAACCCGTCGCATTATCGTTGGACATGAAAAACCGGCAAGCAAACTTTCGCTGCTGCTGGGTCAACTGACGACGAGTGTGTCCGCCATAAACCTGCAAGTCCATGAAATGCGCGCCAAACCGGGCAAGAACCGCCCGAAACTCTCCGACGCTCTTCGACTCGGCAATACGCTCATCCTTCTGCGCCGTCTTAACAAACCAGCGACCATCGCCATCTCGAAACTCAGCGTGAAGCATTGCGGGCTGACGCTGAAAGAGCATGGTCAGCAAATAATCAGCAATCTCGCTTGGATTGGCGTCGTATGGAGCCGGATCGGGAATCTCAAGCAACACTGGTATGTCGAGAATGTCCATGTGGTCAAGCAGCCGAACTATCAACTACGCCGTCGGCCTTTTCGCCTCGATAAATTCCGCGAGCGTGCGCACGGAGCGGAACGCTGGGCGGCCTTCCTCAATATCTTTGATGACGATGCCGTATTCTTTTTCCAGCAGCACGACGAGTTCGAGCGCGTCAATCGAGTCGAGGCCGAGGCCGGTGCCGAAGAGCGGCGCGTCGTCGTCAATCTGTTCCGGCGTGATGTCCTGGAGCTTGAGCGCTTCGATGATTTTAGATTTCAGTTCGTGGGTTGAGACTTGCATGGCGAATTAAACCGCTGATTTTGTTTGGGAAATTAGCGCACAAAGCGCCGCGAGTCACGGCGATTCTGTAAAAGCAGGCAGGCGCAGGCGTGAAATCTTTACACGACTGGCACTGGCACGAGTATTGTGTGCGCCGTTCCCCCTCACCCCAGCCTTCTCCCCAGGGAAGAAGGAACAGCGGTGGTTGCATCGGATAATTTGAAAGCAATATTCATCAATCCAGCTGCAGGTTTTTGTCGAAATGAGGCGAGCGGTTCTCCCTCTCCCCAAGGGAGAGGGCTGGGTGAGGGGAAAGGGCGTTCAATTCGTCAGCGCCGCTTGCGCTTGCAGCGAAACGCCACAATTTTTTATTCCAAGTTTTCCGTCGAAGCTTCTGGTTTCACCGCCGCACAAAAAATGCCTCAGCTTTGGCGCTGGGTGTTTCTGAAATTATTTTTCCGCAAGCAACGGTGACGGCTTCGCAAAAAATGCAAACACACGCATCCACCTCGCCGCGCGCAATCATATCGGCGGCCTCCGGCAAAAGATTTTCCCCATCGCCGACGAAACACAGGTCCGGCCCGGTGAGTTTGAAGTGGATCGCGATCTCGCCGACCGCCGCGCTCGGTAGCGTGTAGGCGAACAGCGTCGGACTCGGCCCGCCGACACCGTTGCGGCCATCCCAGAAATTCACGTCGGTGGAAAGCGAACCTGCGCTGGCGGCGAAAACGATGCCGACGCGGCCGTACGCAAACTCATCGAAATTTATTTTTAGCGAGGCCACCGCGAGCAGGGAAAGCTGGCTCTGCAAATCCAGCCGCCCAAACCGCTGGCCGAGCCGGGCGTTTGGCAAATCCGCCGCCGTTACGCGGCTGCTGGCGGTGATGGAAATATTCGCGGGAGCTTTCAAAGCAATTCAGTTCGTTGTTTCCGAAAGCAACCGGCGACGGAGCGCGGCGGAAAATTCGGCGGCTTCGGTTTCGGTCAGAACGGTTTTGGCGTGGATGACGGAGACGCGCAGTTCGCCGCGAAAATAATAAAAGATGACGCCCAGTCCCGGCGAGGGCGTGACGGCGGCGATGTGCGTAAAATTTTCCACGGCCACACCAAGAAAGTTTTCTAGTTTGGGATTCACGGCGGCGGTGTCGCCGAAGAAGAGCGAGCAAATTTCGCCTTTCAAACCATGCTTGAGCACAAGCATGAAAGCGGGCAGCGGCAGGAAGCTGAACAGTTCCGCGAGCTTGCGTCCGTAGCTGATGGAGCCTTCGCGCATCGCTTGCATGGCCTGCGCCTTGAGCACGGCGATGGCGGTGGCGGCTGATGCCAGATGCTCCGGCAAGAACTGCACCATGAGCATATCCACCTGATTGCTGAACAGCGGTTCGATCCGGCCTTTCGGACGCAGGCCGACGGGCATCGGCAAAATGTAACTCTTCGTCGCCACGCCCAATCGCTGATGCAGCGCGTGTAATTCCAGCGCGGCAGCGACGGCGTGGAACTGCGCATCGCCCAGCGCGCCGCAAAGTTTTACGCCGTTGGCGCGAACCAACTTCGTTTCTTCGGCGGAAAATTTTTCCACGCGATACTGCAACTCGCGCGGTGCGGTGGCGTGGCGCGTTTTCAAGGCGCGTGGTTGCTGCTCGCAAAACTTATCGAGTTGCGCGACGGATTTTTTCATCAGCTCCAAGCGCTCCGGCCATTTTGCGGGTGCGCCGGGCGGCTGGGGATTTCCTTTTGGCAAAACAATTTTTCCAGCGCTGACGGCGGTGAGGAAATGTTCGGCGGCGGTCGCGTCCATCAGCAGATGCGTCCAAGTGAAGATGACATCCGTCCGCTCCGTAGCGGCTTTCGGTGGAAAGCCGCCATCTTCTGGAGTGCGGCGCTCTGCCGAGACGCCGCTACGATGTTCAATCAAATCGAAGCGCATCAATTCACCGCGCTTGGTGCAGAGTGGGTCGTTAAAAAGTTTTTCACGCAAGCTCGGAGCGCGGACGGCTCGTCCGCGCGTTTCGGAACTGGCGGACGAGCCGTCCGCGCTCCATCCGTCGTCGAGGTGAACGCGGATGGGGATGATTCCCTTTAACCGCTGCATGATTTTCCAACGCGGCCGGAAAATTTTCGACACCCGCGCGTTGAGGATGGGAAATTCTTTTTGCAACACCGCGAGCCGTTGCTGCAAAGCTTCCGGCGAAATTCTTCCAGCAAGTTCGAGAATGATCTGGCACTGGTTGCCGGCGAAGCCGTGGCGGCGCGATTCGTAGTCGAAGCTGCGCATCAACTGGTCGGAGCCGTTGAAGGGCGCGGTAGTTTTCATGGGTGCAGATGGAGCGCGGCTCTGTGAGCCGCAAGACATTCATCATTCAAAACGTCACGATATATTTCGGGCGTGTTACTAACGAAGTGGCTGCTGCGGGTCGCAGACCCGCGCTCCGGGCGGATAAAATTTCGTGGCCGCGTCACGTTTCACGCGGCGTTCAAAATGCGCGCGCAGGTTTCGGCGAGGGCGCGGGTGTTCGCGAGCGCATCGCCGGTGATTTCACCTTCGGGAATCCACTTGCCGAATTTTTGCTCGATGTGCAGCAGCGTTTTCACGAGCGACATGGAGTCGAAGCCCGCACCGACGAGGTCGGTTTCGGGCGTGAGGTTGGTTTCGGGCGAAAAAATATCGCGGCGCAGGAACGTCAGGAGTTCGGCTTCGATGTCGGTGGCTTGGATCATACTCTTAAAAAACTTTTAGCCGCAAAAAGACGCACAAGGCGCAAAAACTTTTTTCGTTGTGACTTTTGCGTTTTTTTGCGGCTCATCCAGTGGCGGCAACGCGCAGCAGCTTGCCAGTCACCGGTGTGCGCGGCAATGCTGGAACGGTGTGAAAGCGCGTGGGGATTTTGTAGGACGCGAGATGTTCGCGGCAAAAATGGGAAAGGTTTTCGATGCTCGCGTCGGGCGCGGACAAAACAATTTCCGCCTCCACAACTTCGCCGAGATGCGGATGCACGCGGCCAAAGACGCGGGATTCTTTGATGGCCGGATGTTTGTCGAGGATGGCTTCGATCTCTTCGGGGAAAACTTTTCGCCCGGCGAGATTGATGACGGCGGTCTTGCGCGAAATGAGAAAGAGAAATCCATCCGCATCAAATCGTCCGAGGTCGCCGGTGATGAACCAGCCGTCGCGCAAAAAATTTTTGCGCGGTTGCCACGGCGCGGCGTAGGCGTCGCAGATGCCGGGGCCGGCGACGGCGACTTCGCCAATGCCGTGTTCATCGGGCGAAAGAATTTTCACCTGAAAATCGGGGATGGGTTTGCCGACGGAATTCCAGCGGCCTTGCGGGTCTTCGGAATTCAGGGCGACGAGGCCGAGTTCGATGATGCCGAGCGCGGGCAGGAGTGATTTGCCGAAGCGTTTGAAGAATTGCGTGGCGACTTCCTGTGGCAGCGCGCACGTCGTCGTGACGGCGAGGCGCACGGATTCCATTTGCGCGCCGGAATTGTCGCGCGCGAGCAGCGAGAAATGAAACGGGGCGGCGTAAAGAATCGTTCCGCGCCATTTATTGACGGCTTCGATGAAGGGTTTGGCGGTGACGTGCCGGGCAAGCACGACGGTCGCGCCGACATTGAGATACAAAACAATGGTGATGAGAAAATGATGTGCCATCGGCAGGCACCAGATGACGGTGTCGTTCTCGGAAATCTGGAAGCCTTTGTTCGCGGCGAGCACGCGGTCGCGGATGGTTTCGTGGCAAAGGACGACGCCTTTGCGGGCATTCGTGGTGCCGGAGGTGAAGCGGATGAAGGCGATGTTCAGGCCGTGATTGTCGGCGGGTTTATCCAGCTTCAGCCGCGTGACAAAAACATCAGGCACGAGTAATTCACCCGCGCCAATGGGCTTGGGACTGACAAATGCTGACAGTTCCATC
>JANOBC010000172.1:0-5097 GCA_031411455.1 Limisphaerales bacterium | reverse complement strand
GCGTGCCGAGCTTTTCCGGCGACTGTGCAACCTGTTTCAACGCGAGAATACCCGCGCGCTTGGTGGTGTTGAGTTTTTCCAGGCCGGCGGTGACAAGAATCCGGTTTTCTCCAACCAGCGGAACCAAGTCAGCAATCGTGCCGAGCGCCACCAAGTCCAGGAGCGGACGCAAATCAAATTCCGCCGCGCCGGGCAATCCGGTTTCACGCCCACGTTTCACCAGCGCGTGCGCGAGTTTGAACGCGAGACCGGCAGAACAGAGTTCGGTAAAATTATTTCCAAGCTGCGGATTGACGAGGGCAACGGCTGCGGGCGCGGGGTTGGAAACTTGGTGGTGATCCAGCACGATGACTTCCACGCCCTGCCCTTTCAACCACGCAATCGTTTCCACCGCCGTCGAGCCGCAATCCACGGCGAGCAACAGCTTGACCGGAAATTTTTTCAGGCAGTTCTCCACGCCGTCGCGGCTCAATCCATAGCCTTCATCCATACGGTTCGGCAGATACGCGTCCGCTTGCCAGCCGAACTTGCGAAGAACTTCAAGCAGGATGGTCGTCGAAGTCACGCCATCCACGTCGTAATCGCCAAAGATAACGAGCGGTTCCTCGCGTTCATGCGCGAGCAGCAGGCGCGCGATGGCGGCGGCCATGTTCGGCAGGAGAAAGGGGTCGGCAAGATTTTTGAGGCGGGGCGAAAGAAAATTTTCAATGGCCGCCGGCTCGCTGAAACCACGGTTGAGCAGGCATTGCGTTAGCAGCGGGGAAATTTTTTGTGACGACGCGAGCGCTTCGGCGAGCAGCGGTTGAGGCGGGGCAATCGTCCAGCGGAATTTCATCGGCAATCATTTAACCACGGATGGACACGGATGGACACGGATAAAAATGTGGCGGCAGGCAAAGATGCCTGCCGCCACAAAGTTCAGCGACGGGCGGCTTTTTCACGTTTGGTCGCCACGACGGAAGCCAAGATGGCGGTGGTCAGGATGCAGGCAATGATGATGAGCGAGAAGGACGTCGGAATCTCGAATTGAAACCAGTGATGCGCGCCTTCGCCATGCGGGGCGAAGAGCATTTTCACGCCGACAAAAACGAGCACCACGGACAGGCCAATCTTGAGGTAGCGGAAATAATCAATCGCGCCGGCCAGCACGAAATACAGCGAGCGCAGGCCGAGGATGGCGAACACGTTCGACGTGAAAACGATGAAGGGTTTCGTGGTCACGGCGAAAATCGCGGGGATGGAATCGAGCGCAAAAATCAAATCAGTCGTCTCCACCATGAGCAGCACGAGCGCTAGGGAAGTAAGCATCTTGCGGCCGTTCACCTTGACCATGAACTTTTCATTGTGCGTCCCCTCGGCGATGGGAAAAAGTTTTCGCGCGAGCTTGATGATGGGATTTTTTTCCGGCTCCACACCTGCGTCATCCGTGAACAGCATCTTAATGCCGGTGAAAATCAGGAAGGCGCCAAATAGATACAGCGTCCACTGGAAGCGTTGCACGAGCGCCGCGCCCGCGAGAATCATCGCGCCGCGCATGACGAGCGCGCCGATGATGCCCCAGAATAAAACGCGGTGCTGGTTTTGCGGCGGGACGCGGAAGAACGCGAAGATGAGGGCGATGACAAAGACGTTATCCATCGAGAGCGACAGCTCGATAACGTAGCCGGTGACGAATTCGACGGCCTCCTCGCGTCCGCGCAACGGCACGAGCGCGATGGCGAACAGCATCGCGAGAATGCACCAGAAGACGGACCAACGGAGCGCTTCCTTGAACGACACGACGTGCGGCCGTTTGTTCAGCACGCCGAGGTCAACCGCGAGGAAGAACAGGATGCACAGAACAAACCCCGCCCAATGCAGCGGCGTGATTTGAATTAAGCCAAGCATCGCAGGAGCGGATTAGACCTTCGCCGATTCAGTGTTCTGCATCGCCACCTGTGCGCCCGCACCGATCTGCGGGCGTTCGCCCTTGTGCCACCAGAGCACGATGACGCTGGCGATGAAGATGGACGAATAGGTGCCGACGATGATGCCGATGAGGAAGGTGAACGCGAAGTCGTTGATCGCGCCGCCGCCCCAGATGAACAACACCAGCGTGGCGATGAACACCGTGCCGCTCGTGATGATCGTGCGGCTCAAGGTCTGGTTGAGCGCGAGGTTGATGATGTCTTTGAACGAGCCGCGCACGCCGAGCTTCAGGTCTTCACGAATACGGTCGAAGATGACGATCTTGTCGTTGATGGAGAAGCCAATGATGGTCAGCACCGCTGCGACGACCGTAGCGCTGAACTGACGGCCTGACACCGCGTTGGCAATGCAGAACGCGCCGAGTGTGAACAACACGTCATGCAGCACCGCGATGATGGCGGCAACGGCGAAAGAGAATTCGTAGCGGAACGCAACGTAGGCCAAGATGCCGAGCATCGCCAGCAATGAGGCGGCGACGGCGGACTTTTGGATTTCTTTGCCGACGCTCGCGCCGACGCTATAGCCGCCGACGGCTTTGAACTGCGCCGCCGGGAATTTTTCCGCGAGCGCCGCCTTGACCTTGTCCGCCGAGCCAGAGGCCGAAATGACATTCAAGGTTTCCTTGTTGTTGGAAACGTCTTTTTGATACTGAATCGTTGAATCATTTTCGCCCGCTGTGACGAGCGCGGAACGGATTTGCTCCACTTCGACTTTCTGTGCGTAGCTGAACTTGGTGCTGTCGCCGCCGAGGAAATCCACGCCGAACAGTTTCTCGCCGCGCGAGATGCCGAAGCCAAGGGCGACGACGAGGAATAACGTGCTGACAATCGCGAGCGGCTTGGCGAAGCCCATGAAGTTGACTTTGCTGCTCTTGACGAGGTGCAGCATCGTGAGTGATTTCAGAATGTTGCGCTCCGTCAGGAAGTTGAAGATGAGCCGCGTCACGACCAACGCCGTGAACAAGCTCGCCGCCACACCGATGGTGAGCGTCACGCCGAAGCCTTTGATTTCGCCCGTGCCCATCCAGATGAGGATGATGGATGAAATGAGCGTGGTGACGTGCGAATCGAAAATCGTTCCGAACGCGCGCGCGTAACCGGCGTCAATCGCGCCTTTCAAAGATTTGCCCTTCGCGAGTTCTTCGCGGATGCGTTCGTAGATCAACACGTTCGCGTCCACCGCCATGCCGACGGTCAGCACACCGCCGGCGATGCCGGGCAAGGTGAAGGTCGTTCCCGCCGCGCACATGACGCCGAGCAGGATGATGACGTTGGTCCAGAGCGCGATGTTCGCCGCGATACCAGCCATCATATAATAGATGAGCATGAACACGGACACGCCGATGACGGCATACAACGAGGCGTTAATGCCGCTCTTGATGTTGTCCTGGCCGAGCGTCGGTTCCACGTCTTGCGAGGAGAGGATGCTCAAGGAGCCGCGCAAAGGATTCTGCAAAACGTTGACCAACGTGCGGGCTTCTTCCGGCGTATAATGGCCGGTGATCTGGCCGCTGCCAGTAAGAATAGGTTCGTTAATATTCGGCGCGGAATAAAGGTCGCCGTCCAAAACAATCGCCATGCGATGACCGGAGTTGGCCGTGGTGATGTCGCCAAATTTTTTGCCGCCTTCCGCCGAGAGTTCAAAGTGAATCTCCATGCCGCCAAGATTTCCGTAGGAAAGTCCGGCGCGGGTGATAATGTCGCCCGCAAGATAGTCGGGCGCGTCGCCGCTGGCCGGGCGTTTCTTGACGACCATGGCTTCCATCTGCTGCTTGCCGCCGGGCAATTGTTCGATGTGCTTCAAAACTTCATAGCCGGGCGGAACTGGTCCCAGCAGAGCGCCGGTTTTTTCGTCCACGATGTCCTGGCTGCGGTCATGCACCATGCGGAACTCGAGGAAGGCCGGCTTTTTGATCGCAATGATGGCCGCCTCTTTGTCCGAAGGCGAAAGACCGGGCATCTGAATCAAAATCTGATTGTTGCCCGCCGCCTGAAACACCGGCTCCGCGACGCCAAACCGGTCAATGCGCTTCCGCAACACTTCAATCGCCTGCGAAATCGCGCCGCTCACTTCGGCTTCCGACGCCTGATTCGTGCCTTTGTTCAGCATCTCGGTGTTCATCTCCACGAGGTAGGCCGTGCCGCCCTGCAAATCGAGGCCGAGCTTGATTTTGCCAGACGCCGCGCGTTGCAGGCGGTTCAGGATGTAAAGATTCGGGCGAACCTGATTCGCCGCGTTGAAGCTGGGAAAATATTTCTGCAAATCATTCGTGCCGACGGCGGTTTGCAGCGCGGCAAATTCGCTGATGTTGCCCGCCTTCGCTAAATCGTTGGCCGACTTCACGATGTCCGTGAACGCCGCGTCCTGCTTCTGCCCCTTGCTGGCGAACGTGGTGATGAGGCTCTGCGACGTGGGCGGAGTCACTTCATAGACCGCCCAGAGGACGATGCAAACGACGACGATAAACCAACTGAGATTATTTTGCTTCATGGCCGATTAGGATTCTGTGGTTTTACCGGATTCGAGAATTTCTGTGATGGAGCCTTTGGAGACTTCAAGCTTGGAGTCAGCGGAACGGAGCGTGACGATCTTGTCCTTGACCGTGATGACCGTGCCGATGATGCCGCTGGCCGTGCCGACGCGGTCGCCGGATTTGATGGCGTCAACCAGCTTGGCGAGTTCCTTGGCGCGCTTCTGTTGCGGACGAATGAGGATAAAATAGAAAACCACCACGAGCAAAACCATCGGCAAGAAAGCGACGATGGGGTTCTGTTGCGGAGCGCCAGCAGCGGGTGCGGTTTCGGCCAAAAAGACATTCAATGAGTTTAGGTGCATAATTTGAAAAACGGTCGGACAGTTTAGGAAAGCAACGGGTGAAGGCAAGATTCATTTGCCGGAGATAATGAAATCATCCGATGAGGCCGCGTCTTCTCCCTCTCCCCTCGGAGCGGAGAGGGTCGGGGTGAGGGGTGAAATTTCGCCAGACGCGCTATCAAATTTTAAGGCTACTTGTAATGTGTCCACCCCTCATCCTCAATCCTTCTCCCCTCGGAGGGGAGAAGGAGGCTCTGGTCGTCGTCCCACGTTCGGGACGAAAGTCGCCACCAAACGTTTGCGGTCATAATCAAA
>JANOBC010000171.1:0-5767 GCA_031411455.1 Limisphaerales bacterium | reverse complement strand
CGGCATTTTGCACGTCGGTGATTTTTCTCGCGTGCTACCTGACGTATCACGCGCTGGTGAAAACCGTCACGCATTTCGTAGAGCCGGCGTGGTTCCGTCCAATCTATCTGACTATCCTCCTCACGCACACCGTGCTCGCCGTCGTCATCGTGCCGCTGATTTTGATGACGCTGCATCGCGCCCGGAAACAAAATTTCGAGGCGCACAAAAAAATCGCCCGCTGGACCTGGCCGCTGTGGATGTATGTCTCTGTGACCGGCGTGGTGATTTATCTTTTGCTCTACCAGATTTTCCCGCAGAAATAACCCGCATGAGCAATGTCGTCCAAGTCGCGATCCATCCCAGCCAGTTTCCGGAAAATGTCCGGCGCGATTTGATCGGCTCACTGCGCACGCGGCGCGTGAACCACAAATTTCACTACGACAGCGTTAAGCAAACTCAGAAGTGGCTTGCGCTGCACGAAGCCCATTCGCCCGCGCGCTACGACAACGACTGCCTCGCTACCTACGACCGCGCCTTCATCGAAGCCGCAGAAAAAATAAAATCAAAGTCAGTCCACGTCATCGGTCTCGGCTGCGGTGGCGGACAAAAAGATTCACGGCTCTTGAAATTGCTGCAAGCGCGCGGTAAAAAAATTTCTTACACACCCAACGATGTCAGCACCGCGATGGTTCTCGTCGCGCGTAAAGCCGCGTTGAAATCGGTGTCGGAGAAAAACTGCTTTCCCTTCGTCTGCGATCTCGCCACGGCGAACGATTTGGAGTCCGCCCTGCTCACGCATCACCCATCACTCGTCACCTTCTTCGGCATGATCCCCAACTTCGAGCCGCAGCAAATTTTGCCGCGACTCGCCGCGCTCCTGCGCCCGCCCGACACGCTGTTATTCAGCGCCAATCTTGCGCCAGGCAAAAATTACGCCGCCGGAATGAAACAGATTCTGCCTCAATACGACAACGAGCTGACGCGCGACTGGCTGACGGCATTTCTTTATGACCTCGGCGTGGAGAAGGGTGACGGCCATTTACGTTTCACCATCGAGACTGGCGGGCTGGGTTTGCAACGCGTCGTGGCGAAGTTTTATTTCACTCGCGCCCGTCGTGTGAAAGTGAGTGGTGAAGAATTTGCCTTTGCACGCGAAGAATCCATCCGACTTTTCTTTTCCTATCGCTACACACCGGAGCGCGTTCAGAAAGTTCTCGCCAGACACGATCTGAAAGTTGTTGGCGAATGGGTGACGGCCTCGGCGGAAGAAGGCGTTTTTCTTTGCCGTAGAAGATAAATCTGCGGCCATCTGCGGAATCTGCGGACTAAAAAGTTTTCATCGTATCCAGCACGGCCTTGATGCGCGGGACTTCGTGGGTGCGGAACAAATCTGTTTTTCCCAGCGCAGCGAGCACGGCGAAAAACGGCTCGGCGCAGCGCACTTCGTCACCGAAAAATTCAAACGCGTGCGGCAGCGCGTGGCAGACGGGAAAACCCAGTTCGCGCAGCCGGAACGTGTTCAGGAAAACATTCATCTGATGCCGCACGCGCACCCTGCTGTCTTGCAGGTTGCGGTAATAAAATCCAAGGCCGGGATCGAGAAAGATTTTTTCCACGCCGTTCTTCTGCGCGAGTTCAATCTGCCGCGCAAAAAATTCACGCAACATCGGCATCGGGTCGGCGCTCAAATCGAAATCGCCGACCGTGCGGACGTTTTTTCCGGCGACGTGGCAGATGATGACGGCGGCATCATGCGCGGCGACCATCTTAAAAATTTCCTTCGAGGCCGACGTGCCGGTGAGGTTCAAGACATTCGCACCCGCTTCCAGCGAGGCGCGCGTGACGGCTGGTGAATAAGTTTCGACCGAGACGGGAATTTTTTTTTCGCGTAGCCCCTTGATGACGGGTAGCAGCATGGACTTTTGCGCCTTGTCACCGGTGCGCGCGGCGTGGGCGAGGGTGGATTCCGCGCCCACATCAATGATGGCCGCGCCCTGCGCGGCCAAAACTTTCCCACGCTGAACCGCCGAATCCGCCGATAAACAAACGCTTTCGCGATACCACGAGTCGGCGGACAGGTTAACGACGCCCATGATGGCGGGTTGAGAATTAAATTTGAATTGTTTGCCGCCGATGGAGAAATCCTGCACGCGTGACTTGGCGGCGGCGCGGTTTTGTTCGAGCAATCCGGCGAGTTGTTCGAGCGAGAGCATGGACGAAGCGTATGCGAGAAACAAATTTCCGCAAACAGATTGGGGTGGGGAAAATCATTTGCGTCGGATGGGCGTGGCGTTACATTCGGCGCATGAATCTGACATCCAAGTTTTTTTTGGCGCTGTCCGCCGCAGTCGTTTTGGCTGTGTGCGGCTGTGGTAACCCGGCGGCCATGAATCAGTCCACGGCGAACGTGCAGCACCTCACGCAGGGCGAATTCGAGGCGGCGGTGACGCGCTGCACGAATGCGGTGGTGGCGGATTTTTACGCGACGTGGTGCGGGCCGTGCCGCCAATTGTCGCCGCTGCTTGAGAAGCTGGCAGGCGGTTACGCTGATAAAATTAAGTTCGTTAAAATCAACGTGGATGAGTCTCCAGGTCTCGCCCAAAATTTCCAAGTGCAAGGCATTCCGGCGCTGATTTTTTTCAAGGACGGCAAGGTCATCGGCCATATCGTTGGGCTGTTGCCGGAAGTGGAATTGAAAGCCAAACTGGACGGATTTGCCAACGGCACGCCGCCGTGAGTTGAGGCGGCGTTGAAATCAGTTGAATCCGCGTTTCAACTTTGTGAACCTGTCTCGCCATGATTCATCCATCCGCCAGCATTCATCCGAGCGCCATCGTGGATCACCGCGCCAAAATCGGCGCGGGCTGCCGCGTCGGGCCGTTGGCGGTGATTGATGCGGACGTGGAGTTGGGCGACAACTGTGTCGTCGGCCCGCACGTCTATCTCACCGGCGTCGCCAAAATCGGCGCGAACAATAAATTTCATTGCGGCGCGATCATCGGCGATGCGCCGCAGGATTTGAAATACAAAGACGCCCCGACCCGCGTCCGCATTGGTGATAATAATGTTTTCCGCGAAGGCGTCACCGTTCACCGTCCGACCAAGCTGGGCGCGGAAACCATCATTGGCTCGAATAATTTCCTGATGGCGAACTCTCACGTTGCGCACGACTGCATCGTCGGCAACCAGGTGATCTTGGCGAACGGTGCGCTGCTCGCCGGTCATGTCGAGGTGCATGACCGGGCTTTCATCTCCGGCAACTGCGCGGTGCATCAGTTCTGCCGCGTCGGGATGCTGGCGATGATGCAGGGCGGCACGGTCATCAGCAAAGATTTGCCACCATTCACCATGGCGCACCAGACGAACATCGTGTGCGGCCTCAACGTCGTGGGCCTGCGCCGCATCGGCTACACGACCGCCGAGCGCGCGGAACTGAAGCTGCTTTACAAATTTATTTTCCGGGGCGGAAACAACATTCGCCCGGCCATTCAGGAGGCCAAGGGAAAGTTCACCAGCGCGCCATCAAAAATATTTTTAGAATTCGTCTCCCACTCGAAGCGCAGCATCTGCTCCGATGTCGGTCGAAAAATTCACGACGATGAATGAACCCGCCTACACGATTGTTGGCAGCGACGGGAAGCAATACGGCCCGGTGACGGCCGCGCAAATCCGCGACTGGCTGCGGCAGGCGCGGGTGGACAGCCGCACGCCGGTCTTCGTGGTGGGTGCGGCGGACTGGACCTTCGTTGGTTTGCTGCCGGAATTCACGACGTATTTTCCTGGCAATCCGCCCGCCATCACTTCGCCCAAGCCCGCTGTGGTTGCGCCCAGCCAGACGAATCAGATGGCGATGTGGGGCTTCATTTTGAGCCTCGTCGCGTGGTTCACCTGCTGCTGTTTTCCCGTGAGCCTCGCGGCGTTGACGTTCGCCATCATCGGCCTGACGCAGTTGAACGCCAACAATGACGGGCAGACCGGACGCGGCATGGCCATCGCCGGCATCGTGATTTCCGCCGCGCATCTACTCTGGGTTTTCGGCTCGATGCTGCTGAACGGTTTCAACGAGTCGCCGGAAATGTTTTGGAATTTTCCACGTTGAAATGAATGCCGCGCCGCCCAAGTTGACGCGCGCCCAACCGCCCGTGGCGGCGATTGTCCTGGGGGCCGTGGCGTTGGCCATCGCCGGCGTGGTTTTTTTCTTCAACCCCGCCACGCACCATTTTTATCCCGTCTGCCTCTTTCACAAAATCACCGGGCTTAACTGCCCCGGCTGCGGCATGACGCGGGCGATTTTCGCCCTGCTGCACGGAGATTTAACGGTGGCACTGCGGGACAATGCGCTCTTTGTTTCTGGAATTTTTCTGCTGGTGGTGCGCGGCGGATGGTTGGCGGCGGAAAAAATTCGTGGCCGGCGCGCGGGAGAATTTTTCCGCGTCAACTGGTTGTGGCCGGTGCTGTTCGTGGCGCTCGCGTTCACCATTTTACGCAACCTGCCGGCGCTTTTCTTTCTCTCGCCGGAATGATTTTTGCCGAATGATTCTCATCACTGACGAACATTGCACGGCGTATTCCAAGGCCGGTCATCCCGAACGCCCGCACCGCATCACGTCCACCGTCGAGCTGCTGAAAAAACAAACGGAGCTGGCGCTGGACTGGCGAACGCCGACCGCTGTGCGCGACGAACAAATTCTCCGCGCCCACACGCCCGCCATGCTCGCCCGGCTGGAAACGCCGGAAGATTTCGATGGCGACACGCCGTTTTTTGACGGTATCTCCGTCCATACCCGCGCTTCAGTGGCCGCCGCGTTGGATGGCTTGCAATTCGCGCGTGAGGGGGAAAATGTTTTCAGCCTCATGCGCCCGCCCGGCCATCACGCCACGCGTGAAACTTCGATGGGCTTTTGCTATCTGAACAACATCGCCATCGCCGCGCTGGAGGCTGCGGCCACGGGTTCCAAGCGTGTCGCTGTTTTTGATTTTGACGTTCATCACGGCAACGGCACGGAAGACATTTTGCAGAACCAGCCCGGAGTGGAATTTTTTTCCGTCCACCAACATCCCGCGTATCCCAACACCGGCGCAGCCAGTCGTGGACGCAACTGTTTTAATTATCCCGTTGCGCCATCCGCCTCGCGCGAGGCATATCGCGCCGCGCTCACGCACGCGCTGGACGATCTCAAACATTTCCGGCCCGACCTTGTCGCCGTGTCCGCCGGGTTTGATGCCTATGCGCGCGACCCGCTGGCCGACGGGCCGTTGCTCGCGGAAGATTTTCATTGGCTCGGCCAATCGCTGCGAAAGCTTGACGTGCCGATGTTCAGCCTGCTCGAAGGCGGTTATAGCCGCGATTTGCCGGAATTAATTTTTGCGTATCTCAAAGGTGTGGAAGGGAAATAAATTTAATGACCGTCCTCGAAGCGATTCAGAAAAGCGCAGATTTCCTCGGTAAAAAGGGGGTCGAATCCTCGCGCCTGAACGCGGAACTTCTTTTGGCGCACCTGCTAAAAATGCCGCGCATGAAGCTCTATCTGAACTTCGAGCGAGCTTTGACAACGGCGGAAACGGATGGCTTGCGCGAACTGGTCAAGCGTCGCGGCCAGCGCGAACCGCTCCAGCACATCACCGGCTCAACTTCATTTTGCGGCTGTGAAATCGGGGTGAGCCGCCACGCCCTCGTGCCCCGACCGGAAACGGAAATGTTGGCGGAACTGGGTTGGCAATTTCTGGCGGAGCGCCGAGCACCGGCTCGGCTCGAAGCTGACGCCCAGCACGAACGCGCCGAGCC
>JANOBC010000170.1:0-8574 GCA_031411455.1 Limisphaerales bacterium | reverse complement strand
GCAGTCCTCTGCCGCTTTGGCACCGCCAGCTTCACAGTGAAAAGCGGCAGAGGACTGCCGCACTCCAAAACCTCACGGAAACTTTCGTTGCCGCAATCAGAGTCAAACCAAACTTATGATTGCTCCAATTCGGCGATGCGCCATTGCAGAAACGGCGAGCAATGCTTCGGCGTGGCCTTGTTTCGGCGTGGCCAAAGCGAATTAAAATCTATTTCCAGCTTCGTCAATTCACGGATGCCTTGCTGCGCCAGCCGTTTTGCTTTGGTAATTTTCTTCGCGGCCACGGCCTGCTGCCACAACATGATTTTGCAGGACTGCGCCGCCATGCGCGCGGCGAGGTCAAGTTCCGACGTGAGCATTTTTCCCGCAGCAGACTTTGGTCTGGCGGCGGCCAGAACTTTTCTCTGCGCTTCAATCTCCGTCAACGTCGCGTGAATTTTCTTCACTGGAATCTTGGCGAACCATTTTAGGCCATTGCGGCAAAACAACTCGCGGTCGGCCGGTTTCGGCGCGGCGATGACCGTGCCGAGCGGTGTTTCGTTCAGTGCTTTCACGCCAAGCTTTTGATGGACGTAGCCCAGTTTCAATCCCGCTTGTGCAACTTTATCGCGAGCATCTTCAAAGACATCGCGGTTCAAGACGGTGGCGAGAATCTTTTCATCCAGCGAGCCGGCGTTCCACGCGAGCGCGGCTCCGGCGGCAAACAGCGGCCAGGCTACGGCCAGCGGCTGCGGATGCCCGCCATCGCCCCATTCGGTGTTGAGATAGCCGATGGCGCCAAGTTTTTTTCCAGCCTTGGCGGCGGCGCGGAGATTGGCGAAACCGTTTTCGTGACGGCCGAGAAGCGTTTGCCACGTTGAAGTGCCAGGGCAGACGTAGAAGGGGATTTTTGCCTTGGCGAATTGGGCGCCTTCTTTTTCAAACGGATGATCTGCTTCGTAACCCCAGTTCAAGGCGATGAGGTTCTTCGGCAGTTCGCGGATGAGCGCGGGCTGCTTCAAGATAATGTCGCCCCAGAACATCATTGTCTGGCCGCGCGCGGAAACTTCGCGATGAATTTTTTTGATGTAGTCGAGATAGACGCGGCTTTTGCCTTTGGCGTCGCATAGTTTTTTGCTCTGACCTTTGCCCAAATCCCACGTCTCGTCGCCGCCGATGTTGAAAAACTGACTGGAAAAATTTGGCAGCAGTTCGTCGTAAAGCCCGCGCACGAAGGGCAGGGTGCCGGGATGATTCGGCGCGAGTGTGGTTGGGCGTCGAAGAAAATCTTTCGTCTCGGCCTCGTAAGGTTTGGAAAGTTCACCGAGTTTTTTCAGGCGCGGGTCGGCGAGAAAATAGCGCAGGTGGCCGAAGGAATTCTGGTTCGGCACGAGATCAATGCCGAGTTCGCGGCAGCGCGTGTCGAGGATTTGAATCTCCTTCGCCGTGAGCGCGCCCCAGCTTTGCCAGATGGATTTATATTTTTTGAAGGCAAACGTGTGCTCGGTATAGAGTTGCAGCTCGTTGATTTTGAAATCGGAAAGTTTTTCGGCGAGGTCGAGCAAGGTTTCCAGTTTTGGCACGCGACCACGCGAGATGTCGAGCATCACGCCGCGACGCGGGAAATCCGGCCAGTCGCGGATGCGCAAGCAGGGCAGGCGGCGACCGTATTCGCGAAGCAATTGCCGCAACGTTGCCGCGGCCGCGCGTTGGCCGCCGGTTTCGCGGAAGGAAATTTCAATCCCGCTTTTGGAAATCTTAAGCGCGTAGCCTTCGGGGTGCTTGGGCGCGGAATCGGTGTGGACGACTTTGATGGCGGTCAACGGTTTCTGCTTCGGCAGCGTGAACGTGCCGCGCAGAATTTTCAGCGAGCGAGGGCAGGGGAGCAGGTTCATTTGGGTGAAGTTCCGTCAATCTTGACCGGAAAGAACATAAACATGGCCGGGCTGAAACTCCGGCAGACGACGAAGAATTTCCGGCGCAAACGGGCGCACATCCGTGATGCTGTTCGACCGCGAGCGCAGGACAACAATCGCAAATGGAAGTTCGCTGGTCTGCTGTTGCTGCGGAAGATTTTTGTCCACGGTTAGAAACACATCAAACTTTCCAGAATCTGCGATGAGGCGGAGTAGCTTGCCATTTTTAATGCCAGCCCAGCCTGCCTGCGGAACGGTTTGGGTTTCGTGGCCGGTGAGTTCGCGACGAAATCGCGCGGGCATACATTCGTCGAGCAGGATTCGCATTTACGCGGTGGCCAGCATCCGTTCGCTGGCTTCTTCAAGGAAGGCGATGGCTTGTTCGTGGGTGACGGTGGGAAAATCCTCCAGAAAATTGTCGAGCGTCTCGCCGCCTTCGAGGTAATCAATCAGCGTGCGGGCGGGGACGCGCGTGCCGGCGAAACATGGCGTGCCGCTCATGATTTCCGGGTCAATCAGCACAACGCTCATCGCTTTCATGGCGGCAACATAACACAGCGCAAACGTGAGCGGCAAGGTGGGAAATGAAATCGAATGAGGGCGGGAGCAGGTTCATTTGGGGTTGAATATATTAAACAAAAATCGGCGGGTTACGGCGACGAAGGCAAAAACAAACGGAAGAAATGCTCATTTGCTCCGGGGCTGGTGGCGTGGGGTTCGACGAAACCGTTGTTGGGAAATAATCCGCTCGCCATCGCCGTGCCGGGGGAGAGGAACCCATCATCCTCGACATGGCGATGAGCAACGCGGCATAAAAACATTTTTGCGCGAAGGGAAAAAAGTTCCGGCTGGCTGGGGACTTGACGCGGCGGAGCAACCGACGAAAGATCCGGCGGCGATTCTGGCGGGTGGAAAAATCCTGCCGTTTGGCGATCACAAGGGCGGCGGGCTGGCGCTCTTCATGGAATTGCTCACGGCGGCGTTGTCTGGTGGATTATTTTCGCATGAGCTTGCGCAAGCGGATGCGTCAGGGCTGGACTCCGGTTCTTCCAAATTATTTCTCGCGCTGAACGTCTCGGCGTTCGTGGATATGGAACGGTTCGGCGAGCGCGTGCAGGACTTCGTTGCGTGGTTGCGGCAGGCAGAACCCGGTCTGGAAATCACGTTGCCGGGCGAACGCGGTTGGCGGGCGCGCGAACGGAATCTCTTCCCATCCATGCGGAGATTGTGGGGCAACTGGAGGCGATTGGGGTTCGTTTGTAGCCGACTGTGAGGCGAGAGCTTACTTGCCAATGGGCATGTCCGCCGGTGGTGGCATCGTGGGCAGGTCGGCGGGCTTGGGACGTTTCACGCCGCCACTGACGAAGACTTCGCCCGATTCATTCACGCCGAGATGCGGACGGGTGTTGAGGTCGTCAAAAATTTCGCGGTCTAAAATTTTTCCAGCGGCGTCCACGGTGCAGTAGTTGAAGGATTGCGCGCCAGTCTGCCAGAGGATGTGCAGGACACTTTTGCGATCCACCTGCGCCTCCGGGCGACCAAAGGAAACGCTGTTGCCCAGCGCCACGGTTTTGAAAATCCGCGACTCGGCCAAGTCGCTCACTTGCACATAAAGCCGCATCTGCGAGTGGAGATAGCTGGACTGTTCGAGGGCAAACTTACGCATCTCCGGCAGGCCGTTGGTCGTGGCTAGGCCAAATTCCTGCGACCATAATTTCGCGCCGCTGACGACTTCAAAGGTTTTCGCCGCACTGGAAAGTTGTGTGCCCAAATCTTTCACGCGCAGAGTGGCGATGACTTTGTAACGGCCCGGCTTGCTGATGATGAAGCTCGGCGCGATGTCCACGCGTTTGGTTCCCATCTGCGAAGACTCCAGTTCAAATTCACCCGCCACTGGCACCTCGACGATTTTGCTGACGACAAAGCCGTCCGCCGCTTCGACGCTGAAGGTGAGCCAATCCTCCGTGGTGCCGAAACGCAACGGGCGGCCAGACTGGTTGGTAATTTTCACCGCGAGCGGCAGCGCTTCGCCGGGCAAGAACTGTTCTTGATTCATCGTGACTTCGAGCGAGACCTGCGCGGACGTGCGGGTGACGGTCAGCGCGCCAATGACAATCAAAGCGAGCGCAGTAAAAAAGTTTTTCATAGGATGATGGACAGGTTTAACGACGAGATATTCCGGGGAAACTGTAATGCGTTCGAGGTCGGGAAGCAAACCAGCATTAGGTGCCAACCAACTGCGGCGGCAACTGGACGTTAAAAAGGATTTGCGGGCAGAGAAAAACCGAGTGCGGCCGCCGTTGCTGCTCCGCATCCAGCAACCCCAGCCGCTCGTAGAGGCTAAAATATAAATCATCCGCCACGCCGAGCGTGCAGTTCATTTCCGGATGCCAGATTTGATAAGTGCCGGTCTGACCGTCCAGCCGTTGATAAAACCCGCGCACCGGCTGCGTCAAAATCAATTTCATTTCATCGAGCAATGAAAAGCCGTCGAGCGCCTGCAACGGTTCGCCAGTGTCGCGCAGCTCCGCGCGGCCATGGCAAAAGTCGGATTGAAAATGGTAGCTGTATTTTTCGTAGCGGCGAGCGGCGAGGTTGAACCGGCAGTCCACGTTGTAACTAGTGTTATGCCACGGAATTTTCCAGAGCCAGCGCGGCCAATGCACCAGCGACGAGCCGAGGTTTGTCCCCCAAAACCAGACGACCGGCTCGCCCGTTTGTTTGTCCTGGACGTAGGCGCGATGGTTCGTCTGATAAAATTTGAATTTCACGAATGGTGCTACTCGCGAAAAACAGAAGTCCGCATCCAGAAACAGAACCGCGCTGAAAAACGCCCTCGGCCCGGCGCTCGTCGGGAAACTCATCACTTCAAACCGCGAGTCAGGAATTGTTACTGTCACTTTCTCCGGCGCAACCGCATAGTTGATAAGTGCGAAGTCGTGGAGCGTGGTTCGCGCATCAAACATTCCTCCCGCCGGTTGCCGCAACCGCTCATCCAGTTTTTTGCGACCGTCCATAGCAGCGGAGTTTCACTGCGCCGCGTAATGCGCGTCCACCTTCGCGCCCACGTCGCGGTAGGTCACGTCCATTTCGTAGATCACGAGGAACTGTTCGATGGCCTCCGCCTGCTTGCCCATCTTTTCAAACACGCAGCCGAGCTGATAAACGAGGTCTTTCTTCTCCTCGTCAAAGCCGGGCTTTTCTTTGATGGCATTTTGCAACGTGCGCACAGCGGAATCATTCATGCCGCGCTTGGCGAAACATTGCGCTAGAAAACTCATCGCCGCGATGCGTTTGTGCGGGTTGCCCTGCGCCTTCTGAAATTCCGCAATCGCCTCGCCGATTTTCCCCGCCTCAAAATAAAGCTGCCCCATCTCGAAACGGATCGCCATGTCCGTCGGGTATTTCTCGACGCGCTGTTGGCACTCGGCCATCTGAAATTCCACCTTCGCCGCGCGCACCGACTCGACCTGTTCCGCGTGTTCCGGTGCGAACGGGTTCAACTGCGTCACTTGATGATCCATCTGCCGCACGCGCGCATCCGCCATCGCGCGATCCAACGTAGCGTCATTGCCATGCTCGGAAGCCTTGATGCGCGCATAAACCTTCAGCGCTTCATCGAAACGGTTTTTCTGCGTATAAAGTTCCGCGAGCGAGCGCAACAGCTTCATGTTGTCCGGCTCCATCTGCAAACGCGTCTCGTATTCGCCGATGAGCCGCTGGGTAACGTCCTCCGACTTCTGCACGCGTTTCTCCTGTTCCAGCGAAACCGCCTCCTCCTTGTTCTTCAAAATGTCGCGATACGACCCGGAGCCATCTTCCAGCGCGCGGTAGCCGCCCTCATCCATCGTCTTGTGCGCGGAAAGATTTTTTTGCAACTGTAACAGGTCGCTGTCGTAACCCGACGCCTTGACCAAATCATTCAAAACTTTTTCCGCCGCGCTGGCATTCGCCCCCGTGTCGGAAACCGCCTGCACGAACTCCGTCACAATCGCTTTGTCCTTCGGCGAAATTCGCGCCATCGTTTCCAACTCGAACACCTGCGTCTGCGGCATCCCCAGCGCCACCGCCGCGTCCACGATGATGCGATGCGCCATCAGATTATTCGGGTCGCCGCCCAAGACTTGTTCCGCCACCGCCATCGCCTCCGCCGGATTTTTATTCAAAGCCATCTTCGCCTTCGCGATCTGCGGCGATGAACCCGCGCCACTTAACATCTTTTTGAAGAAACCCGTGCTGGCAGTGCCTGCCTTGGCGAACTGCGCCGCGCGCAACTGCTTGCGCCCCTCAATAAACCCCGGGGTTTTTTCCAGCACCTGCGCGAACAGCGCGATGGCATAATCCGTATTTTCCCGCTGCGCCGCCTCCACGGCCTTGGTGTGCATCCGGCGCAGCTCCGCCGGCAATTCATTGATGGTGATTTCAGCCATGCACGGATGCTAGGCCGAGATTGTGAAATCGGCAAATTGCTTTTTGAAACAAATTCAACTTTTCAAATTGAACACGGCGCGAGCACCGCGTCCGTCATGCCGTGGACGATTTTTTTATCCGCCGGAGCAATCGTGGCCAGCACACCGCCGAGCGTCGGGCGCGCTGAATCCCATTCCCCGCTCACGAAATAATACGGACACAACCGCGCGCGGCCTTTCATCGGCACAACTTCGTTCTTCGCAAAATCAAACCAGTTCGTTTCCACCAGCGATGGCTTGTGGAAATGTTGCAGGACGCTGGGAGATTTTTCAAAGTCGCGCAACGCCGCATCCACCGCCACGCTCCAATCTGACTGCGACAAATCACTACCGAGATAAACGCCGCGCGCACCCCACGCATTTTCAGAAAAGCCCGACACCTTCAAAATCAAATCGCGTTCCTTTTGCGAGAGCGCCTTGAGCTGCGACCAGTCCGTGAGTTCCAATCCGGGAATCGCCGCGTGCGGCGGCAGCGGTGTCGGGTCAATCAGCCAGGTGTAGGGAATTGCCTTCTTCAACCGTGCGAGAAAACCTTCGCCCAATTCTTGCCGCCAGAAGGGTTGCAGATTCCGATTCCACAACAACGCGAACAACATCTTCTCCTCGAACATCGGCTTCGGCGGCGGTGTCAGGTGGATTTTTTTTTCGGACGCCAGTTCGAAAATCTTTTTGGCGTTAGCCACGTTCGGCAGGTCGAACAACTCGAAGAAACGATAGACCGCATCGCCTTCTACGAATTGGTTGAAGGTTGAAGGTTGAAGGTTGAAGGTTGCGCCGTTGCGTGAGTTCAACTGTTCGGCAATCCACGCCATCTCCGGTTTGTAAGTCACTGCTTCTTCTGAAACGATAAGATGGACTTTTTTCGCGTCGCCGAAAATGGACGCGAAGCCATTCAACATTCCATCCGCACCACCGATGACTTTGGATTTTGGACTTTGAACCTTGGACTCGTAAACCTGATTCAGCCACGCCGTCAGCCCGATACCGCCGGGAACCGAATCCAGTTCCGTGATGCTAAAACCATTTTCCGTGAGCAAAATATCCGGGCGGATGACGCGCGGCACATCGTTCTTGAACGCGACGGAACGCTGAAGTTCGATCAATTCGCGCGGCTTGCCGAGATCAAGCCAGCGCGCGACCCATTCCGGCTGCTTGCCCTCGACGCTCTTGCGGTAAAGCAGATTAGTCGCGCGATAAAATTGCAGCAGCACTCGTCCCAGCGATTCGATTTCCTTCGCCAGATTTTCGCCCAGCGGAAACGGCGTGGGAGAAATTTTCCATTCCATGCCCGCGAACAAACCGCCGGGCGGCAGCGAGTCGCGGATGAATTTGGCGTTCTGTTCCGGCGAGTTCACTGCACATCCTCCTGAGAGCCGGGATTGATTCGCCCACGGATTACTTGGCGGCGCGCAGGCGGGTAAGGACGCTCATCGTCCGCTCTTCCAGCGGCAAGGCTTCGGCACTGGTAGCCCGCGAGGCAGTTCGACCAGACGGTGGTCAAGTTCGACACGCGTCCTAGGACGAGCAGCGTGCGGAGTTGCGGGGCAGAATTCATTTCAAATAAGGAAAGCAGGAAAGCAGGAAAAAGAAAATGCCGGATAATTCCTGCCTTCCTGCTTTCCTTATTCATTTTTTCGCGCGAAGGAAAACAGAAACCGGCGGGCGTGAAAAGGAAGTTTGAACCGAACCGTTTCAGCGTTTGCAGCCTATCAAGCTGTTAGGCCACAACGTAATCATAATACTAGCAAAAGAATCATCGGAATAATCTGCAAAAGCAGCATCACGACTGTCAGCTTGGTGAACTGCTTCTTGGATATACAACGACAGATAAACCAACCGTAAAACGGATACTGGCAAAGTGCGAGCGGCAACGCCAGCAATCCAGCTCCTAACAACATGACATAAGTGAGGATGGGATAGAAAAATAGAGCGCACCGATAATTGCCGTGACCTGCACCCATAGAGCCAACAGCTAGCAAGAGGAAAATCGGTGTGGCAACAATCCCGATAATCAAGCCGGTTTTGGGTGTCGCGCTCATAGTGGCCTAACATTTAAGTAGGCCGCAGTTTTTGTGGCCTATCAATTTCATGGTTTGGAAACTATTCGGTGCGTAAATCGCTGTCGAGTAGAATTCTTTAACAAAAAAGACGGGCGATTTGTTCCAAGTAAAGGCTGCAAATCAAGCCAGCCCGCGCGCTTTTAATTCCAC
>JANOBC010000169.1:0-2620 GCA_031411455.1 Limisphaerales bacterium | reverse complement strand
CGCGCGCGCCGAGTTCCCGCGCCAAAATTTCCGCGCGTTCCGGCGAACGGTTGGTGACGGTGATTTTTTTGACGCCGCGCGATTGCAAGGCGCGCGCGGTCTTCTCGCTCGTCTCGCCAGCGCCGATGACAAGGACTTCGTGCTCGGCGAGCTTGGTGAAAATCTTTTCCGCGAGTTCCACCGCCGCCGACATCACGGAGACGCTGCCACGCTGGATGTTCGTCTCGGTGCGGATGTGCTTGGCGACATTGAACGCGCGCTGGAACGCCTTGTTCAATCGCGCGCCAGTGTGCTGATGCGAAAACGCGAGTTCGTAGGCGGCCTTGAGCTGGCCGAAAATTTCCGTCTCACCAATCACCATCGAGTCAAGGCCGGCGGCGACTTTGAACAAGTGGTGCAAGCTGTGTGGCTCGGCGATGGTGTAAAGTTCATCGCCCAGCGCGCCGTCGAACGCGTGGTGCGCGATGAGAAATTCCTTCAATGCCGCAAACGCTTTTTCCGGCCCGAGACGCGTGGCGGCGTAAATTTCCACGCGGTTGCACGTTGAAAGAATGGCCGCTTCGCTCGCGATGCCGGAATCGCGCAGGGTCTGGAGTGCCGCCGGAATTTTCTCCGCCGCAAACGCAAAACGCTCGCGCAGTTCCACGGGCGAACTGCGGTGGTTTAAGCCGATGACAACAACACTCATGCGCGCGTGACCGGGGACAGAGGTTGCGTGACCGGCGGCGGCGCTACCTGATGCAGCGGCGAAAGCTGGTTCGTGAACCAGAACGTCAGCAGCAAAAGCACGAACGCAATGACCACCCCCAAGGCAAAACGCCGGGCCGGGCGGCCGAAAAATTTATGCGCCACCAGCGCCTCCAGATACGCGAGCCACAGCAGCGCGGACCAAAGCACCTTGGCATCCGCAAAAAACGAGACGCCCGCCTTGCGCGGTAGCAGCCAGCCAGAGACGAGGCCAACGGTTAGCAAAACAAAGCCAGCGGCGACCAACCGCGTGGTGATGAGTTCGAGCCGTTGAATGGAGGGCAGGAAAGAGAGCAGCGCGCGAAGTTTGTGCAATTTCAAGTCGCGCTGCTCGACCAGAAACATCATCGCCGCCACCGCCGCAAGGCCAAACGCGCCGTAGGCCAGCAGGATCGTCGCCGCGTGCAGGCTCGTGAGGCCGTTGGAAAAATCCGGCTTCGGCCCATGCGGCGGGTCGAGCGACGGCATCAGCGCAAACACGCCGACGGTGAATAGCAGCGGCGCGGCAAAGGCGCAGATGAATTTGAAGCGCGGCAGCAACGCGCACCCAAGCGCCGCCAGACCGAGCGCCCAGAGCAGGAACGTCGTGGCTTCGTAGAGATTGTTGACCGGGCAGGCGTTGAGCGAAAGCCCGCGCCGAAACATCGCCAACGTGTGCAACGCCACCCCGCCGGCAAGCAGAAAATAATTCACCCAGTCATCGCGGCGGAAACCTTTACGCCAGAGAAAGACGGAATACATCGTCGCCCCGCCATAAAAAATCACGGCGAGCAAAAAGCAATGTCGGTCAGGGAACCAAGCCATGTGAATAGGTTAAGTGGGACGCAGCGCAGAGCAAAGCGCAATTCCCATGAGAAGATAATATCTGAAGTGCGCTTTCGTCCCCTGCTCCAGCGATTGGCGAACCTTTTCTTTAATCAGAAAATCCCGCGTTGATCGCGCGTCGCGCAGGTCAGCTTGTTGGGTGGCAGCGAGACGTTCAATCCGCAAACTTCCTCCGCCGTCAGGTGCGGCAGGCGTTGGACGAGTTCGAGAAATCGTTTTGATTCATCTTTGGAAATGACTTCTTCCGTCAGCGTCTCGAACTTGCGGATGTAATTGGCGCGGACAAACGGTTTCGCGCCGAGCGGATGCGCGTTGGCCACGGCAATTTCGTCCACAAGTTTTTTGCCGTCGTTGAAAACGATTTCCACGCGGCCGCCAAAGGCTTTTTCCTTCGGATCAATCGAGTGATAGCGCCGCGTCCACTCGGCGTCTTCGCGCGTCGTGATTTTTTTCCAGAGCGCGACGACTTCGGGATGTTTCGCGACTTCGGGTGCGTAACTTTTGACGTGATGCCAGAAGCCGGTGTGCAGCGCGGCGGCGAAGATAAACATGATGCTGTGATCAAGCGTCTCGCGGCTGGCGTTCGGGTCGGACTTCTGCGGGTCGTTCGCGCCCGTGCCGATGACGCAGTGCGTGTGGTGACTCGTGTGGATGACGATTTCGCGGATGGTTTTCAGGTCGGCGATCTGCTGCCGCAATTTGAACGCGAGGTCAATCCACGCCTGCGCCTGATACTCGGCGGAATGTTCCTTCGTGTAGGAATCAAGAATCGCGCGGCACGATTCACCAGGCGCGGGCAACGGCACGTCGTAGCTCGCATTCTTGCCGCCGAGCATCCACGCGATGACGCTGTCCTCGCCCTCGTAGATCGGCGACGGACTTTTTTCGCCGCGCATCGCGCGATCCACGGCTTCGATGGCGAGCTTGCCGGCGTGTGCGGGTGCGTAGGCTTTCCAACTGGAAATCTCGCCCTTGCGGGATTGCCGCGTGGAAAATCCGACGTGCACCGCCTGTTGAACCGCCTGATAAATCGTGTCGGTGTCGAGGC